>NZ_QMIN01000021.1:0-33985 GCF_003287795.1 Actinomyces sp. Z5 | reverse complement strand
CGGCCGACCAGGTCGGCCAACTCGCGCTCGTCGCCCGCCTCGGAGGCGATGATCGCCACCGAGGCCCGACCGTGGTCGACGTCGATGTCGATGTCGCCGCCGAGATCGACGATGTCGAGGAACTCCTCCAGGTAGTCGGCGCCGATCTCGCCTTCCTCCTCGAGGTCCTTGACGCTGCTGGCCTGGTGCTTGGGGTGCTGTGCGTGCTCGCTCATGGGACTGTCTGCTTCGCCTCTCGTGGGTGCCCTGCCTCCGGTGATCCGGACTCAGCGGGGCTTGCGCTTGTTGTTCTTCTTGTTCTTACCGGCCTGACCCTTGCGTTTGGCGGCCGCCTGCTTGCGGGCCCGAGCACGCCGCTCGTAGCGGCGCCGGGCGATCTCCTCCTGGGTGAGGCCGACGGCGTTGGTGCGCTGATCGGCGTCGTTGGTGTCCGACTCGGTGTCCTCGGGCGCGGTCTTGTCCAGGTTCGCGGCGGTCGAGGCGTTCTGCGGGCGCTTCTTCTGCCGGTCCTTGCGGACGGGCTGGGCCCGCTGCCCGGTGCGGATGGTGCCCTCGGCCTCGGCCTTGGCGCGTTCCTCCTCCTCCAGCGAGGGCAGTCCCTTGCGGGCGCGGCGGGCGTTCTCGCGGGCCCGCATCTTCTTCTCGGCCTCGGAGCCGGGTGCGGGCATCTTGCGGATGGTGAAGAACTGCTGCCCCATGGTCCACAGGTTCGTAGTCACCCAGTACACCAGCACGCCGATCTGAAACTGCACGCCGGTGAAGGCGAAGAAGATCGGCATGATCGTCATCATCATGCGCTGGGAGCGCATGGCCGGGTTGTCGGAGTTCTTGGTCGCCTCCGGCATGTTCTTCATGCTCAGCTGCGCCATCGTGTACCACTGGGTGACGCTCATCAGGATGATCATCACCACGGTCACGATCTTGACCGTGACATCGCTGGAGTTCATGAAGGAGGCCGACAGCGGCGCCCCGAACAGCGTTGAGGCCTGCACCTGCTCGGCCAGGGCGGCGGTGAGCGGACCGATGGAGTCATGGTCCGGGTAGGTGCCGGTGGCGACCGCCTCCAGGTTGGCCAGCACGCGGAACAGCGCGAAGAACACCGGCATCTGGATCAGGATGGGCAGGCAGGAGGCGAAGGGGTTGGTGTTGTGCTTGCGGTACAGCGCCATCATCTCCTCCTGCTGGCGCTGCTGTGAGGCGGGGTCCTTCTTGCCCTTGTACTTCTCCTGCAGTGCCTGCAGCTCGGGCTGCATGAGCTGCATGCCGCGGGATGCGCGAATCTGCCGGACGAACAGCGGCATGATCAGCAGCCGCACGAACATGGTCAGGCCGACGATCGAGATGACCCAGGCGACGCCGGGCCCATCGGAGAATCCGATGAAGACCAGGAATCGGTGGATGGTGACCATGACCCAGGCGACCGCGACCTTGAGGGGCCACAGGATCGTGTCCATTGCACTCCTTGTTTACGAACTTACGACGCTAACGACGCCGACGGCGCCTGATGGGCTGCCGACCGCCCGGGCGCTATCGGCACGGGGCGGGTCGGCGGACTTGCGGTGACTGACGAATCGGTGGGGACGGGGACTACTAGGCGGTGACACTCGCTGGCAACACGCGTCCATCGGCGTCGGGCGGGGCACCCGAACGGGGGCGCTCATCCGGGCAGTGCGGGTTATTAGCGGCAAAGCGCGGCACGTCGGGGGGCAGGTAGTAGCGCCACCGACCCGGGTCGGGGACATGGTCGACGCCCCCGCGCGTGAGCGGGTTGCACCGCAGTAGCCGCCAGGCGGCCAACACTGTGCCCTTGAGCGCACCGTGCATCTTGATCGCCTCAACGGCGTAAGCGGAGCAGGTGGGGTAGTAGCGGCAGCGGCGCGGCAGAGCCGGAGAGATCCAGCGCTGATACAGGCCCACCAGGGCCAGAGCCGCGCGGGCCGCGGCGGAGGGGCGAGGAGCTTGTGGTGAGCAGGTCATCTACGCCGTCCGGTGTGTGCGAGGTGGCGGCTGCGGGCTAGCAACCGGTCCAGATCCGCGGCCAGCTGTTCGCTGGTCGCGCCGTCGGCACCGGCCAGGCCACGCACGACCACACGCGCACCCGGCTCCAACGTGTCCAGGCGCGCGCGCATCAGTGCACGCACACGCCGCTTGATCCGGTTGCGGTGGGTGGCGCGGGCGACCTGCTTCTTAGAGACGACGATGCCGACGCGGGCCTGCGGCAGCGCGTCTACGGCCCCGGCCGCGTCCGCTTCGGGACGAGAGTCGGGGCCGTAATTCGGTCCGGCGCAGTAGTGCACCACCAGTCGGCGACTGCCGCTGCGCGCACCGGACCTCACTGCGGCGGAGAAGTCCTCCGACCGCAGCATCCGGTGCGCCGCCGGAAGCACCTCAGGCCGCGAGACGGGCGCGGCCCTTGCGGCGGCGCGAGGCCAGAACGGCGCGGCCGGCGCGGGTGCGCATGCGCTTACGGAAGCCGTGCACCTTGGCGCGGTGACGGTTGTTGGGCTGGAAGGTCCGCTTGCTCACGGGTGTTCTCCTGGTGCGATGATCGGAACCGTGCATCGCCAATCGCGGCACGGTCGCTCGTGTTGGCTGCCCCATGGTCCGGGACGTGACTCCACACGAACGTCCGCACCACCATAGGGGCAGGCTTTCCCCGCGGTCAAACGATTACGGCCGCAATGTGATGAGAACCCGAACACGCCCGGCCCACGCTCACCCTGGGCGCACACAGGGCGAGCAGCCGAACCCCTACCTGCCGACCACCCGGCCCCGCCCACCCGCGAGTACCGAACCGCCCGCCGGCGCGGATATACGTCTGATGTCTAGCCGTCGGCAGCTTTTCCCAAGCCTGTGAACTACCGGGACCCGCGCCTGTGCACATTCGACGCCGGCGCCGGCCGAGATCCGATGCAGCACAACCCCACCCGTACCCAACGTCGCGGGGCATGCCTTAGAACCCGACGGCACCCGCGCGGGGGGTGCCATACTCATCCCCAACTGTGGACAAACCTGTGTGCAACTGCCTGTCCGGCGGGCGGCGCGTCCGGACGTGTGCGACGCAGGGCCGACCGACATGCGTCCGGGATCGACTACGGTTCCACTAGCGCATCCGCCCAGCCGGCTTCCAGCCGACCGGGCGATCATCGAAACACCCATCCTCAACCATCGACCAGTTTCCAAACAGTCAGTCAGGAGTCAGCCGTGGCCGACGAAGCGACAGCACAATGGCGCTCGGCTCTCGAAATCCTTGCCTCCTCGGCCGAGCTCGGCCAGGGCAAGTTATCCATCATTCGCACGACCCGTGCAGTCGACGTCGACGGCACGCTCGTACTCATCGTCGGTTCCGGGTTCGCCCGGGGCATCGTCGACGGCTCCCGGGAGTTGATCACCCAGGCGTTGCGCCGGGCCGCCGGCTACGACGTCCCGTTCGAAGTGATCGTAGACACCTCGCTGGAGTCCTCCGCGCCCGTGCTCGCCAATCGGCCCGAGGCGCCCACCACTCGCCTGGCCGGCCCCGCCGTCGATCCCCTGCCCGAGGCGTCCACCCCGGCCGTGACCTCCTCAACCCCACCCGCAGCCGCACCGGCAACCGTCCCCGGCTACATGAGCGGTCCGCCCTCCCCGACGGCGGAGCCGCCTAACGCCGACTCGGACTTGAACCCGAAGTACACCTTCGACACCTACGTCACCGGCTCGTCCAACCGGCTGCCCCACGCCTCCGCCATTGCGGTCGCCGAGGCACCCGCCAAGGCTTACAACCCCCTGTTCATCTACGGCGGTTCCGGTTTGGGCAAGACCCACCTACTGCACGCCATCGGCCACTACGCCCGCCGGCTCTACCCCTCCATCCGGGTCAAGTACGTCTCCAGCGAGGAGTTCGTCTCCGACTTCATCGCCTCGGTGGCCGACGGCCGCATGGACGCCTTCAAGCGCCGCTACCGGGAGGTGGACATCCTCCTGGTTGACGACATCCAGTTCCTCCAGGGCAAGGAGCAGACACTGGAGGAGTTCTTCCACACCTTCAACGCCCTACACACCGCCAACAAGCAGGTGGTGCTCACCTCCGACCAGCCACCCAAGGCCCTGGGCGGCTTCGAGGAGCGACT
Organism: Actinomyces sp. Z5; assembly: GCF_003287795.1. NCBI lineage: Bacteria > Bacillati > Actinomycetota > Actinomycetes > Actinomycetales > Actinomycetaceae > Actinomyces > Actinomyces sp. Z5. The sequence goes on along the minus strand of NZ_QMIN01000021.1, from coordinate 29,876 downwards.
GCGCTCGCGCTTCGAGTGGGGGCTGCTGGCCGACGTGCAGCCGCCGGACTTCGAGACCCGCACCGCGATCCTGTCCCGCAAGGCCAGTGCCGAGGGGCTGGACCTGCCGGCGGACGTGCTGGAGTACATCGCCAGCCGGGTCACCACCAACATCCGTGAGCTCGAGGGCGCCCTCATCCGGGTGACCGCCTTCGCGTCGTTGACCAAGCAGCCGGTGGACCGCACGCTGGCGGAATTGGTGCTCAAGGACATCATCACCGACCCGGCCAGCGAGGAGATCACCTCCGCGCTGATCATGGCGCAGACCGCCGACTACTTCGGCATCAGCATCGACGACCTGTGCTCGGCCAACCGGGCGCGCACCATCGTCCACGCCCGCCACATCGGCATGTACCTGTGCCGGGAGCTGACCGACATGTCCCTGCCGCAGATCGGCCGCGAGTTCGGCGGTCGCGACCACACCACGGTGATGAGCGCGGACAAGAAGATCCGCACCCAGATGGCCGAGCGCCGCGAGACCTACAACCACGTCGCCGAGTTGACCGCCCGCATCAAGCAGGCCGCCCAGTCCTCCGCCGGCTGACGCGCCGACGTCTCCTTAAGGCAGGCCTTTCAGCCGCGGGGCGGTCTGACGCACGAGTTCGTGCCCTGTTGCGAGCTTTTGCACCCTGGTACGCGGCTACGGCGTGCGCAGCAGGGTGCAAAAGCTCGCACAAGAGCTCGCATTAGAAGGGATGACGGGATGTGGACGGCGCTGCGGAACGGCGGTGGACAACGCGGGTCCGGCGTGTGGACTGCCTGGACCGCGTCTGGGGACGCCGACGCGGGCGAACTACACAATCCACCACCGCGGTCGCGCGTCCACGGAACCACGAATTTGTAATTCCACATCCGCGCCCCGCGCAACGCCGCCGCAAACACCGGTTATCCCCATCATCCACACCACCTACAACCCCTACCAGACTTGTCATTCACCGCGCATCAACTCCGGCCCGCACCTGCACCGCAAGTCCCTGCCGAGCCGCCCATGCCCACACGCCGCGTGAACCGGCGCCGACCGCGGGCTCCGGGCCCACGGTGCGTCAACGGGGCTGATGCGTCTACACTCAGCGAAAAACCGCACACACCACGTTTATGCCGGGAGCGCCCGGCCGCCGAGGAGGCACTAAATGAAGCTCAGGGTCGACCGCGACGTCCTCGCCGACGCCGTCACCTGGACCGCCCGCTCCGTGCCGGCGCGTCCCCCGGTGCCCGTGCTGGCCGGCGTCCGCCTCGAGGCCACCACCACCTCCCTGATCCTGGCCTCCTTCGACTACGAGGTCTCCGCGCACTGCGAGATTCCCGCCGACGTCGAGGAAGAGGGCGTCGTCCTGGTCTCCGGGCGACTGCTGGCGGACATCGCCAAGTCTCTGCCCGCCAAGCCCGTTGACCTGGAGGTGGAGGGCACCAAGGTCACCGTCACTTGCGGCGCCTCCCACTTCGCACTCGCGGCCATGGCCGCCGACGACTACCCGGCGCTGCCGCAGATGCCCGGCGTGGCCGGCACGGTCGACGCCCACGACCTGGCCCAGGCCGTCTCCCAGGTGTCCGTCGCCGCCTCCCGCGACGAGACCCTGCCGCTGCTGACCAGCGTGCAGATGGAGGTCGATGGCCCCTCCCTGACCCTCATGGCCACCGATCGCTACCGCCTGGCCGTGCGCGAAATGACCTGGCAGCCGCAGGACCCGCAGATGGCCACGCAGGCGCTGCTCAAGGCCCGCACCCTGTCCGACGTCGCCAAGTCCCTGACCTCGACCGGCGACGTGACCATCGCGCTGACCGAAGCCGACTCGGTCGGCTCCAGCCTGATCGGCTTCGAGGCCGGCGGCCGTCGCACCACCAGCCTGCTGACCGACGGCGACTACCCGCCGGTACTGCGCCTGTTCCCCGAGACCACCACGATTCACGCCACCGTCGGCCGCGAAGAACTCATGAGCGCCGTGCGCCGCGTCAGCCTGGTGGCGGACCGGGCCGCCCCGATCCACATGTCCTTCACCGCCGGGAACCTGGCCCTCGACGCCGGGCAGGGTGACGACGCGCAGGCCTCCGAGCAGCTGGTCGCCCACCTGGACGGCGAGGACATCGCCACCGCCTTCAACCCCGCCTACCTGCTCGACGGTCTGGGGGCCATCACCCAGCCGTACGTGCGCTTCGACTTCACCCACCCGTCCAAGCCCGCGGTACTGACCGGCATGAGCGCCATCGACGGCGAGGAGGACACCTCCTTCCGCTACCTGATCATGCCGATCCGCTTCGGTGCCTGAGGACGGCCCCGGCCCAAATGCTTCCGGCTCTCAGCCGCACCATCCGCCTGTGCGGGGTGACGGTGCGAGGAATCGGTGCTTACACGCCCCTAAGCGTGACTCGTCCACGGGAGGTGAGGCGGAATGTACGTCTCTGACCTGGCCCTGGACGACTTCCGCTCCTTCCACCAGCTCGTCCTCACCCTCGAGCCCGGGCCGACGGCGTTCATTGGACCCAACGGACAGGGCAAGACCAACCTGGTGGAGGCGATCGCCTACCTGTCCACCCTGTCCAGTCACCGCGCCGGCACCGACGCGGCCCTGGTACGCCGCGCCGCATCCGGTACTCCCCAACCCGCCGGCGCCGTCATCCGCGCCAAGGTGGTCCACGGTGAACGGCCCAGCGTCCTGGAGCTGGAGCTGATCGCCGGGCGCGCCAACCGGGCCCGGCTTAACCGCGCCAACGCCCGCCCCCGCGACCTGCTGGGGATCCTGCGCACCGTCGTCTTCGCCCCGGAGGACCTGGCCCTGGTGCGTGAGCAGCCGAGCGTGCGCCGCCGCTTCCTGGACGACCTCGCCGTCACCCTGCGACCCACGCTCGCGGGCGTGCGTGCCGAGCACGACAAGATCCTCGCCCAGCGCGCCAGCCTGCTGAAGTCGGCCCGGGCCGCCCGCGCCTCAACCGCCTCCATGCTCTCCACCCTGGAGGTCTGGGACGCCCAACTGGCCGCGGCGGCCGCCCGCCTGATCGCCGCTCGCATCGACGTCGTGCAGCGGCTGCGCCCCTGGGTGGCCGACTGTTACGGCCGGGTCAGCGAGGGCCGCACCGACGCCCGCATCGCCTACCGCGCCAGCCTGCTGGCCCACGAGGGCGCCGACGAGCCGGACCCGGCCGATGCGGCCGCCGTCCTGGCCGCCGAAGAACCGTTGCGCGACGTGCCGGCCACCGCCGCCCGGCTGGAGACGGCCATGGGCGAGCTGCATGCCCGCGAGATCGACCGGGGTGCCAACCTGGTGGGCGCCCACCGCGACGAATTGGAACTGTTCCTTGACGCTCTGCCGGCAAAGGGCTTCGCCTCCCACGGCGAGCAGTGGTCGCTGGCCCTGGCGCTGCGTCTGGCCTCCTACGAGATGCTGCGCCACGACGTGGACGCCTACGCCGGCGACGGCGAGCCCGTGCTCATCCTCGACGACGTCTTCGCCTCCCTGGACGACGCCCGCCGTCGCGCCCTGGCCGGGATCGCCGCCGACGCCCAGCAGGTGCTGCTCACGGCCGCCGTCGACGACGACGTGCCCGCGGCCCTGGCGGGAAGGCGCTTCCACGTCACCCGCACCGAATCCGGCTCGCAGGTGCAACCATGATCGATCCCCGCACCCCGGTATCCCCGGACGACGCCGATCCGGCCGACGCACTCGCCGCCCGCGCCCTGGCCCGTGAGCGCGGTCGCGCCTGGGAGGCCGGCCAGACCCGCAGCCGGCTGTCCCGGCAGGCGGCGGACGTCGACGGCGTGGCCGCCTGGGACCAGCGCCGTCGGAGCCCGGGGCGGGACGCCGGGGCGGGCGGCGCCGACAGTGCCGATATGGACCGTGGCCCCGGACTGCCGCCCGGCCGCGACCGGCCCGGTCCCACCCGCTTCGACCCGCGCACCGGCAAACAAGACCTGCGCCGCTACGCCGAGCGACACGGTTGGGCCTCCAAACTGGCCATGGCGTCGGTGGCGGTGCGCTGGCGGGAGATCGTCGGCGAACAGATCGCCGAGCACGCCGTCATCGAGCGTTTCGAGCCCGGCCGCCTGACGCTGCGCGCCTCCTCCAGCGCCTGGGCGCAGCAACTGCGACTACTGCTGCCCGGCATCGAACGACAGGTGGAGCAGGCCCTGGGCCGGGACGGCGGCGCCGTCGAAATCCGCATCCTGGGCCCGGCTGGCCCCACCTGGCGGCACGGTCGCTTCGGTGCCGCCCGCGGCGGACGCGGCCCACGCGATACCTACGGGTGACCTAACGGGTGACGTTGCCCACGTCGCGATTGGCGTCATGACGCCCGAAACCGGAGTCGAACACGGTAGAATCGGCGCGGAAATGCCCATGGTGCGCCCAAGGCCATGCACCAGGTACCCACCTACACGCGCCGGGTCCCAAGCCCGAATTCCGGCGCCTGGGTGCCCGCATGGGAATCAGCCCGGCGCACATGACGAGGAGCAAATGATACGTGTCTGACCTGGATCAGCCTGTGACCACAAGCAGCAATACCGGCAGCGTCGAGCCTACCGCCGCGCCCGCCCCGGAGGCGGATATCGCAGCGACGAGCCGCACCGAGCACGGCTACGACGCCGGCGACATCACCGTCCTGGAGGGCCTGGAGGCGGTACGCAAGCGCCCCGGCATGTACATCGGCTCCACCGGTGAGCGCGGCCTGCACCACCTGGTCTACGAGGTGGTGGACAACGCCGTGGATGAGGCGCTGGCCGGCTACTGCGACCACATCGAGGTCACCATCCAGGCGGACGGTGGTCTGCGCGTGGTCGACAACGGCCGCGGCATCCCCGTCGACGAGCACCCCACCGAGCACAAGCCCACCGTCGAGGTGGTCATGACCATCCTGCACGCCGGCGGCAAGTTCGGCGGCGGCGGCTACGCCGTCTCCGGTGGCCTGCACGGGGTGGGCATCTCCGTGGTCAACGCCCTGTCCACCCGCGTGGACACCGAGGTGCGCCGCCAGGGCTACGTGTGGCGCATGAGCTTCGGCGACGGCGGCCGTCCACTGACCCCGTTGGAGCGCGGCGAGGCCACCGACGTCACCGGCACCACCCAGACCTTCTACCCGGACCCGGCCATCTTCGAGACCACCGTCTTCGACTACGAGACCCTGCGCCGTCGCTTCCAGCAGATGGCCTTCCTGAACAAGGGCCTGCGCATCACCCTGACCGACGAGCGCGAGGGCGTGACCGACTCCGGGGATGAGATCACCGGCGACGAACTGGGCACCGCCGACGACCCGGTCAAGGGGCACCGGTCCGTCACCTACTGCTACGAGCACGGTCTGCGCGACTACGTGGCCTTCCTGAACCGCTCCAAGAAGGTCGAGCTGATCCACCCCGAGATCATCGACTTCGAGGCCGAGCAGGACCTCGGCGACGGGCGTGCCATCAGCCTGGAGATCGCCATGCAGTGGACCGGCGCCTACTCCGAGTCCGTCCACACCTACGCCAACACCATCAACACCACCGAGGGCGGCACCCACGAGGAGGGCTTCCGCACCGCACTGACCACCCTGGTCAACAAGTACGGCCGCGAGAAGGGCCTGATCAAGGACAAGGACGACAACCTCACCGGTGAAGACATCCGTGAGGGCCTGACGGCCGTCATCTCCGTCAAGCTCACCGACCCGCAGTTCGAGGGCCAGACGAAGACCAAGCTCGGCAACACCGAGGCCCGCACCTTCGTGCAGCAGACCGTCTACGCCCGGCTCGGCGACTGGTTGGACTCCCACCCTGCCGACGCCAAGGCGGTGCTGACCAAGGCCTCCCAGGCGGCCGCCGCCCGCATGGCCGCCCGCAAGGCCCGCGAGGCCACCCGCCGCAAGGGCGTGCTGGAGTCCGCCTCCATGCCGGGCAAGCTGCGCGACTGCTCCTCCCGCAACGCCGAGGAGTGCGAGATCTTCATCGTCGAGGGCGACTCGGCCGGCGGCTCCGCCGTCGGCGGGCGCGACCCCGAGCACCAGGCCATCATGCCGATCCGCGGCAAGATCCTGAACGTGGAGAAGGCTCGCCTGGACAGGGCCCTGTCCTCGGACACCATTCGCTCCCTGATCACCGCCTTCGGCACCGGCATCGGCGAGGACTTCGACATCTCCAAGCTGCGCTACGGCAAGATCGTCATCATGGCGGACGCCGACGTCGACGGTCAGCACATCGCCACCCTGCTGCTGACCCTGCTGTTCCGCTACATGCGCCCCCTGATCGAGCAGGGCCACACCTACATCGCCATGCCGCCCCTGTACCGGCTCAAGTGGGTCGGCACCGAGCACGAGTTCGCCTACTCCGACGCCGAACGCGACCAGCTGCTCAAGGCCGGCGCCGAGGCGGGCCGCCGCCTGCCCAAGGAGGGCGGGATCCAGCGCTACAAGGGCCTGGGCGAGATGAACGACCACGAGCTGTGGGAGACCACCATGGACCCGGCCAACCGGATCCTCAAGCAGGTCACCCTGGACGAGGCCGCCGACGCCGACGAAACCTTCTCCATCCTCATGGGGGACGACGTCGAGCAGCGCCGCTCCTTCATCCAGCGCAACGCCGCCGACGTCCGCTTCCTGGACATCTGATCCGGCCGCCCCCACGTACCGCAACTAACGCAGAAGCAAAGGAAATTCGTGAGCGACGAGACCACCGAGCTCCCCGCCCTGGAGCCGACCGGAGACCGCATCCACCCGGTCGACCTGCAGATGGAGATGCAGCGCTCCTACCTCGACTACGCCATGAGCGTGATCGTCGGACGCGCCCTGCCCGACGTGCGCGACGGACTCAAGCCGGTTCACCGCCGCGTCCTGTACGCCATGTACGACGGCGGCTACCGCCCCACCGCCTCCTTCTCCAAGTCCTCCCGCGTGGTAGGCGAGGTCATGGGAAACTACCACCCGCACGGTGACGCCGCCATCTACGACGCGCTCGCCCGCCTGGTGCAATGGTGGTCACTGCGCTACCCGCTGGTGGCCGGGCAGGGCAACTTCGGCACCCCCGGCAACCTGGGGCCGGCCGCACCCCGTTACACCGAGTGCAAGATGGCGCCCCTGGCCATGGAGATGGTCCGCGACATCGACGAGGAGAGCGTCGACTTCCAGGACAACTACGACGGCCGTAACCAGGAACCCGTCATCCTGCCCTCGCGCTTCCCCAACCTGCTGGTCAACGGCTCCGAGGGCATCGCGGTGGGTATGGCCACCCGCATCCCCCCGCACAACCTGCGCGAGGTCGCGGCCGGCGTGCAGTGGTTCCTGGACCACCCCGAGGCCTCCCGCGAGGAGCTGCTGGAGGCGCTGATTCAGCGCATCCCCGGCCCCGACTTCCCGACCGGCGCCACCATCCTGGGCCGACGCGGCATCGAGGACGCCTACCGCACCGGCCGCGGCTCGATCACGCAGCGGGCGGTGGTGAATGTCGAGGAGATCCAGGGCCGCCAGTGCCTGGTGGTGACCGAGCTGCCCTACCAGGTCAACCCCGACAACCTGGCCGACAAGATCGCCCAGTTGGTGCGCGACGGGCAGATCGGCGGCATCGCCGACATCCGCGACGAGACCTCCGGCCGTACCGGCCAGCGCCTGGTGATCGTGCTCAAGCGCGACGCGGTCGCCAAGGTGGTGTTGAACAACCTCTACAAGCGCACCCAGCTGCAGGACAACTTCCCCGCCAACATGCTGGCCCTGGTCGACGGCGTGCCCCGCACCCTGTCCCTGGACGGCTTCGTGCGCCACTGGGTGAACCACCAGATCGACGTGATCGTGCGCCGCTCCCAGTACCGGCTGCGCAAGGCCGAGGAGCGGCTGCACATCCTGCGGGGCCTGCTTAAGGCGATCGACGCCCTCGACGCCGTCATCGACCTGATCCGTCACTCGCCCACCACCGATGAGGCGCGCACCGGCCTGATGGAGCTGCTCGGCGTCGACGAGGCTCAGGCCGAGGCCATCCTCTCCCTGCAGCTGCGCCGCCTGGCCGCCCTGGAGCGCCTCAAGATCCAGCAGGAGTCCGACGAGCTGACCGCCCGCGTGGCCGACCTGAAGGACATCATCGCCGACCCGGCCCGCCAGCGCCGCATCGTCTCCGAGGAGCTGGCCGAGATCGTCGACAAGTACGGCGACGATCGCCGCACCAAGATCCTGCCCTTCGACGGGGAGATGAGCGCCGAGGACCTGATCCCCGAGGAGGAGGTCGTCGTCACCATCACCCGCTCCGGCTACGCCAAGCGGACCCGCACCGACGCCTACCGCTCCCAGCACCGCGGCGGCAAGGGCGTGCGCGGCGCCGCCCTGCGGGAGGACGACGTGGTGGACCACTTCTTCGTCACCTCCACCCACAACTGGCTGCTGTTCTTCACCAACCTGGGCCGCGTCTACCGCGCCAAGGCCTACGAGCTGCCCGAGGGCGGCCGCGACGCCAAGGGGCAGCACGTGGCCAACCTGCTGGCCTTCCAGCCGGGCGAGGAGATCGCCCAGGTGATGGAACTGGGCGACTACCAGCAGGCCGACTACCTGGTGCTGGCCACCCGCCGCGGCCTGGTGAAGAAGACCCGCCTGACCGAGTACGACTCCAACCGGTCGGCCGGGCTGATCGCCATCAACCTGCGTGAGGATGCCGACGGCAACCCCGACGAACTGGTCTCCGCCGCGCTGCTGTCCGCCGGGCAGGACCTGCTGCTGGTCTCCCGGCACGGCCAGGCCCTGCGCTTCACCGCCGACGACGCCACCCTGCGCCCCACCGGCCGCGCCACCAGCGGCGTGACCGGCATGCGCTTCCGCGATGGTGACTCGTTGCTGGCCATGGACGTGGTGGACCCCGCCTGGGAGGACGCCGACCTGTTCGTCGTCACCGAGGGCGGCTACGCCAAGCGCACCCTGGCCACCGACTACCCGGTCAAGGGCCGCGGCGGCCTGGGCGTGAAGGTCGCCGACCTGGTGGAGGAGCGGGGCGACCTCGTGGGCGCCCTGACCACCGCCCCCACCGATGAGGTCATGTGCATCATGGCCTCCGGGAAGGTGGTGCGCAGCGCCGTCGCCGAGGTCTCCCGCACCGGCCGCAACACTCGCGGCGTCACCTTCGCCAAGCCCGACCCGGGCGACCGCATCATCGCCGTCGCCCGCAACGCCGAGGACGAGCTCGATGGCGACGACGAGGAATCGGCCTCGGCGCCGTCGGCCGACTCGGCGGAGCAGGCGGCGGCCGAATCCGGAGTGGACGCTGCGAGCGAGGGTGCCGACGCGGTATCGTCTGAGGACGACGAGAGTGAGGTCCAGGCATGAGTCAGCCGGAGTCCTTCCCGCCCGCCACGGGCGGACCGACACAGCCCCCCGCGGCCGCGCCCGAGCCGGCCGCCCCCGCCGCGAGCCAGCAGAGCCCCAATCAGCCCAAGTCGGCCGCCAAGACCATTGCGGGGCCGCGCCGTGTGCGGCTCGCCCTGACCCGCATCGACCCGTGGTCGGTGATGAAGGCGTCCTTCCTGCTGAGTGTTGCGGCCGGCATCATGCTGGTGGTGGCCGCCGCCTTCGTGTGGTTCATGTTGGACGCCATGCACGTGTTCTCCACCGTTCAAGACCTGCTGAGCACCATCATGGACTCCAACTACAACGCCTACTCGGCGCTGCTGGAGTACATGAAGTTCTCCCGGGCCATCTCCATGGCCACCGTCATCGCCGTCGTCAACATCATCCTGACGACCGCGCTGGCCACCATCGGTGCGTTCCTGTACAACATCACGGCCGCGCTCGTCGGTGGGGTTCATCTCACACTCGCAGATGAGTGATCGCATTTGGTTGCCGGCGACTCGGTAGGTTAGTCTCTTCCGCGTCGCAAGGGCCTATAGCTCAGTTGGTTAGAGCGCATCCCTGATAAGGATGAGGTCGCTGGTTCAAGTCCAGCTAGGCCCACCGCCCGCGGTGGAACGTGAGGAGGCTTCATGCAGAGCCGAACGCTCGTACTGGCCGCGGTTTTTTCATGCCTCGGGGTGGCCGGCTACGCCGCCTGGCTGAAGCTGGCGGCCAACCGCGCGGAGCGGGCCGCATGGGCGGAGGTCACCGACCCCATCGCATGACCGGGGGCCATGGCGCAATTGGTAGCGCACCTGCTTTGCAAGCAGGGGGTTACGGGTTCGAGTCCCGTTGGCTCCACTCATTCCTCCCGGCCGAGTCCGCCGGGACCGGCGATGCCTCGAGACACCGCTAACGGTGTGTCCGGCGGCGAACCCCAATGTGCTGCGGGGTGCTCGTTGGAAGAGGTCGGCCCGGGGACTGGGAACTCGCGGCGAGGCCGTAGTGGCGCATGAGTTCGGCGCGGGTGTGGCTCGGGGATGAATCAGGGCGCTTCCCCATGGTGCCCGGCGCTTCGGTCGCGTCAGACTTGAGCCATGAGCACAGATTTTCATGGGTTTTCCTCCGGTCCGGATTCGGCGGGCGGCGCACCGCGCACCGTCGTCGACTGGATTACCGTGGCCGGTGACCAGTTGATCGCCACCATCAAGCAGCTCGTGGCCGACGGGAACGTCCGCCGCGTCATCCTGCGCGACTCCTCCGGCAGAGAGTTCCTCAGCGTGCCCCTGACGGCCAGCGCGGTGGTCGGCGGTATCACGGTGCTGGCGGCGCCGGTTCTCGCCGCCATCGGCGTCATCGCCGCAATGGTCGCCGAGGTCACCCTGGAGGTGGAGCGCACCGACGTCGACGGTGTGAATGAATCCGAGGACGGCACGCCGCCGCCGTCGAGCCCTGACCCGGAGGTGTAGACACCCGCAGGGTGAGTGTCGGTATGGTTAGAGCATGCCTGCGACCACTGCCACGCCGGAGACGGTCGCCTTGCGTCGGCTTGTTTTGGCGCATCGGGACGATTTTCTCGCCCTTCTCGCGCGGTACGGGGCGACCAATCCCAGGCTTTTTGGTTCCGTTGCGCGCGGCACGGCGGATGCTGACAGCGACATCGACATTCTGGTCGAGATGGACCCTGCAGATGGCAACCTGCTCATGCGCGCGTCAGGACTCATGGAGGAGACGCGGGCCCTCTTCGGACGAGACGATGTCGACGTGTTCCCAGTGCAGTTGCTCAAACGGCCGGTCTCCGCAGCGGCGCTTGTCGAGGCGGTGCCGCTATGAGTCGCAGTTCAGCCCGGCGCGTGACCGATGCGTTGCAAGCGATCGATAGATGCCGACGGTATGCGGACGCTCTCGGAAGTGAGGATGTCGATGTAGCAGATATGGCGGAGGATGCGATTGAGCGTAACCTCCAGATAATCGGCGAGGCAGTGAATCACCTGCCTGCCGAGGTTACCGATCAGCATCCCGAGATCGCATGGCAACAGATACGAGGTTTCCGCAACATACTGGTAAACCAGTACTTTGGTGTCGACGTTGCTGTAGTCCGCGAGGTTGTTGAGAACTACCTGCCGCCACTCGCGGATGTTCTACGTCGGCACGTCGTGACGGATGAGGGTTGATCGTCGCCGTGGTTTTCTGAGTGTGTCGTTGACCGCCAGCGCGCGGTGGTCGGTGGTATCACGGTGCTGGCCGCAATCGGTGTCGTTGCCGCCATGGTAGCCGAGGTCACCGTCGAGGTGGTGCCCGCCGACGTCGACGGTGTGGATGAATCCGAGAACGGCACGCCGCCGCCGTCGCGCCCTAACCCCGGGGAATGAGTAGCCGCCCGGGCGCCGCGTGAAGGGACTGCGCCGCGAAGAAGTAGCCCAGTTGGCGGGGGTGAGTGCCGGTTATTACACCCGCTTGGAACGGGGCCGCATACGGGGCGCATCCGACGCCGTGCTCGAGTCCATCGCCCGGGTGCTGCGGATGAACGACATCGAGCGGTCCCACCTGTTCAATCTGGCCCGCGGCTTCGTCCCGGCATCCCAACGGTTGGAGGAGAGCCCGGCGGAAGGCGTGCGCCCCTCGGTACAGCGTGTGCTTAACAACCTGTCAGTGCCGGCCATCGTCTACAACCCCGCACATGACATCGTTGCGGCGAATGAGGGTGGAAGAGCTCTGTACTACCCGCATTTCGACACAGCTGATCGCCCCAACATCGCCCGGTTTATCTTCCTGGATAGCCGCGCGCGCAGCTACTACGGCGACTGGGGCCAGGCGCGTCGGATGACAGCCGCCATGCTCCGGCTGTATGTCGGCCGCGACCCACTGAACCAGGCGATAACCGCCGTCATCGAGGAGCTGTCCGACCGCAGTGCGCTGTTTCGACAGGACTGGGCTCGGCAGGAGGTATACGAACACCGTTCCGGCCACAAGACCTTTCTTCACCCCCACCTGGGACCGATCGCTGTCACCTTCGATGGTTTCGAGATGCCCGGGGAGAAGGGCCTGTCTATCGTTACTTACAGCGCTGAACCCGGCTCTGTGGATGCAGAGCGTCTGGGAAAACTGCCCACGTGGGCTCGCGGCGAGCAGGCCGCCACCTGGCGCTGAACCGCTGGGGGAACCTGTCAGGGTCTCCCAGCGCTCGGATGCGGGTTTTAACTTGAGGGCTGCCGGGACGGCCCGGCGGGCTCCGGGTTCGGGACCCGGGTCCTTGAAGCACCAGTAGACATACGGAGGACATCATGCGTGGAGTAGTTCTTGAAGGCCCTCGTGATATCCAGGTCATTGATCGCGAGGACCCGCGGATCATTGACCCGACCGACGCCATCATCCGCATCACCGCCACCTGCATCTGTGGCTCGGACTTGTGGCCGTACCGCGGCGAAGACGACAGTCGCCACCAAGTCATGGGTCATGAGTATGTAGGCGTTGTCACCGAGATCGGTGCGGAGGTGACAACCTTGAAGGTCGGAGACCCGGTGGTGGGATCTTTCGTGATTTCCGATAACACCTGTGAGATCTGCCAGGCCGGCTACCAGTCCAAGTGCGTGCACGCGGAGTTCGTCGCCTACACCGTCGGCACCCAGGCCGAGTACGCCCGGATCCCCTTCGCTGATGGCACGCTGGTGAAGACCCCCCGGCGAGCCTGACCCGGAGATCGTGCCTTCCTTGCTGGCGGCCTCCGACGTGCTGGGCACCGGATGGTTCGCCGCCGTGGCCGCAGAAGTCGGCCCGGGCAAGACCGTGGCCGTCGTCGGCGATGGCGCGGTCGGTCTGATGGGGGTGCTGGCCGCCAAGGAGCTGGGGGCCGAGCGGATCATCGTCTCCAGTCGTCACGCCGATCGGCAGGCTTTGGCCCGTGAGTTCGGCGCCACCGACGTGCTTGCGGAGCGTGGAGACGATTTCGTCGCCAAGGTAAAGGAACTCACCAATGGTTTCGGAGCCCACAGCGTGATCGAGGCCGTGGGCACCGCCGAGTCCTTCGCACAGGCGCGCAAGTCGGTGCGTCCGGGCGGACACGTCGGCTTCGTCGGCATTGCCCATGATGTACAGATTCCGGGCGATGAGCTGTTCTTCGATGAGATTCACCTGCACGGGGGTCCGGCGCCGGTGCGTCGTTTCCTGCCCGAGCTGATCGGGCTCATCTGGGAGCGCAAGATCGATCCGGGCAAGGTGTTCGACCTCACTCTGCCACTGGAGCAGGCGGCCGAGGGATACCGGGCGATGGATGAGCGCCGCGCCACCAAGGTCTTGCTGACTCTCTGAGCGGCAAGCAGGGCGGGGGTGGGCCGCGGCGCTGATCGACCGCGGCCCACCCCGAATGCTTCCGAGCCGGCAGAGCATCCACAGATGCTGTCTGCGCGTGTGCACAGGCGGGAGGCAGACGTATCCCCGTGCTGTGGGTTAACCGTTTTTCGGCGTGAATATGCGCATCTTGCCGATTCGTCCCCAGCTGTGCGCAACCCTGTGGAGAACCACATCGGTGTGTTTCCCCAGGAGTGTCCACAGGTGTGGAGGAATGACAGGGATGTGCTTCCCCAGAATCCACAGCCGTGGGTTCGTGTGTGGATACGGCGAAGTAGGCGGGAACTCGTACGTGTGATGACGCCGCGGAGGTGCCGAGGTGGTGCCGAGCAACGACCAGGTGCCCGAGAGCCTCCACCAGCCGGAGCGGCATCCGGGTCTGGGTTGCCAGGTGTCCCCAGGGGCGCGGGTCGGTGACTGGTCTTGCGACTACACCAGGAGAATGCGGGCGGCGGCCAGGGCCACCAGTAGCACAGCCACGCCCACGGTCCCCCATACGCCCACGGCGGTGCGGCGCTCCCGCGGCGCCCAGGCGTAGATCGCGGCCAGGAGCAGGCCGGTGAGAAAACCGCCCAGGTGTCCCTGCCAGGAGATGTTGGTTCCCAGTACCGAGATCAACACATTGATCACGAGCAGGCCGACGATGGTCGAGGTGTCGCGCCCGAAGCGCCGCTGGATGACGAATACGGCCGCGAACAGCCCGAAGATGGCGCCGGACGCACCCACTGTCCCGGAGATCCACGATGTCGAGCTCGGCGATGCCAGCCAGTAGATCGCCGTCGAGCCGCCGAGCGCACTCAGAGCAGTCAGACAGATGAATCTCCAGCGCCCCAGCAGCGGCTCGAGGGTATTGCCGAGCACCCACAGTGCCCACATGTTCAGGCCAAGGTGTGCCAGCGAACCGTGCAGCAGGGCCGTGGATAGGAAGCGCCACGGTTGAGTCGCCGCGAGTGCGGGCACGAAGTCGAACCAGCCGGTGATTGCCGGGTAGACCAGCTGCCCCACGTACACGATCACACAGGCACCCACCAGGAGTTTGGCCACCAACGCGTCGGCCACCGGGCGGCCGCCCAGGGCGGTGCGTACGCCGCGACGGCCGGAACTGGACCGGCGGGCGCAGTCCACGCAGTGGATGCCGACGGCGCTGGGTACTTGACACTCCGGGCACGCCGGGCGGCCGCAGCGCTGACAGCGCACATAGGCCACCCGATCCGGGTGCCGCGGGCAGACGGGTGGGGCGCCGACCTGCGGGTTCGAATCGGTCATGAATCGCTCCCGTCTCGACGACGCTGGGCCCGCCTCACCGCTGAATGGTGACGGAGGTGATGACGACGTCATCCAGGGGACGATCCCGCGGGTCGGTGGCTACCGCCGAGATGGCGTCCACGACCTGGCGGGAGGCGTCGTCGGCCACGGCTCCGAAGATCGTGTGCTTGCCCTGCAGCCACTCGGTGGGGGCAGTGGTGATGAAGAACTGGGAGCCGTTGGTGCCCTTGCCCAGGCGCCGGCCGGCGTTGGCCATGGCCAGGACGTAGGGGGCGGCGAAGGTCAGCGAGGGGTCGATCTCGTCATCGAAGACGTAGCCGGGGCCGCCCGTGCCGGTGCCCAGCGGGTCGCCGCCCTGGATCATGAAACCGGGGATCACCCGGTGGAAGACGACGCCCTCGTACAGGGGGGCGTTGGACTGCGCGCCGGTGCGCGGGTCGGTCCAGGTCTTCTCACCGGTGGCCAGGCCAACAAAGTTGGAGACGGTTTGCGGCGCCTGCTCGGGGTACAGCTCGAGTCGGATGTCGCCGAGGTTGGTGTGGAGTGTCGCTTCGATGGTCGCTTCCATGCCCGCATCGTCGCACGGGAGAGCGGGAGGATCCCGGGACCCGGTGTTCACCCCAGGCAGAACGGCACCCAGCTTCATGGGTGCGACCTGCGTTACAGTGCCACCATTGAGGTGAACCACCTCATCGTTCCGAGCAGGGAGACCGAAATGGCTTACATCCTCGACAAGAAGATCGACCTCGATCGGGCCCGCCAGGAGGCGACCACGCTCGCGGACAGCCTGGCGGCTCAGGCCGGCCGTGCCGCAGGCTGGGCGGCGCCTCGCGTCAACCGCGCCCGGGAGGAGTTCGCCAAGGCCGCCAAGGAGGCACAGTTGCGCGCGCAGCCGGTCGTCGAGGAGGCGCGCACCCGGGTGGTGGAGGAATATGTTCCCGCCGCCCAGCGCGCCGCCGAGGGCGCTCGCGTGCGGGTGATCGAGGAGTACGTTCCCGCCGCCCAGCGTGCCGCCCTAGCCGCCCAGGAGGCCGCCAACACCGAGGGCACGCTGACCGAGCGTGCCCAGCGCATCGCCGTCGCCGCCAAGGAAGCGGCGCTGACACCGGAGGTACCAGTGAAGAAGAAGCACCCCGTTCTCAAGACGTTCTGCTGGCTCGCCGTCGCCGGCTGCGCCGCCGGCGCCGCCTACGTGGTCTGGCGCCGCAGTCAGCCCGTGGAAGACCCCTGGGCCGAGGAGTACTGGGCCGATTCCACCGACGAGTCGACCCCCGCGGCCGAGGAGAAGCCGTCCGAGGCGCCCGAGCCGCCCGCGGCCGAGTAGCGCGTCGGCCCCGGGTCGGCGGAATTGAGTCCCCGATCCGCGCGCCATCGCCGTGCATCGGCGCCGTCCGCAGCCTCACGACGGCGTCCCCCCGCCACGTCCTGGCGGGTGGGCGCCGTCGTGCGTCCGGATCGACCCGCCCTCCTACGCCGTGGCCTCGGCCCTGCAGTCCGCCACCAGGGGTGTAGCCGTGCTCACGCCGGCGTCGCTAGGCTGACAGCATGAGCACCGCCCTTCCCGCAAAGGCTCTGACGCTCCGCCAGGGCACGTCTGGAGCCGAACCCGTCGCGATCCCCCAGCTCGGATTCGGCACCTACAAGGTCACCGGTCCCGACGCCGAGCGCGCCGTCACCGCCGCCCTCGCGGTCGGCTACCGGCATATCGACACCGCCCAGATGTACGGCAACGAGGCCGGCGTCGGCCGGGCCCTGGCGGCCTCCGGCATTCCGCGCGAACAGCTGTGGATCACCTCAAAGCTCAACAACCCCAACCACCGGCGTGACGACGCCCTGCGCAGCTTTGACGCCACCATGGCGGACCTGGGCCTGGACGTGTTGGACCTGTTCCTGGTGCACTGGCCGCTGGCCGCCTCACCCGGCATCGACCTGGTGGACACCTGGCGCACCATGATTGAGATCCTCAACTCCGGGCGTGTGCGCGCCATCGGCGTATCCAACTACCAGCCCGAGCACCTGCACACCATCATCGACGCCACCGGAGTCACTCCCGCCGTCAACCAGATCGAACTGCACCCCTACCTGAACCAGACCGAGTTGCGCGCCGTCGACGACGAACTCGGCATCATCACCGAATCCTGGTCACCGCTGGGCCGCGGTCGAGTACTGGATGACCCCGAGCTGGCGCGCCTGGCCGCCGAAATGGACGTCACCCCCGCCCAGGTCATCATCCGCTGGCACCTGCAGCACGGACTGGTGGTCATCCCCAAGACCACGCATCCCGAGCGCATGCGCGCCAACGCCGACGTATTCGGCTTTGAGCTCACCGACGCACAGATGGCCGCCGTCGACGCCCTGGACCGTGGCCTGCGTACCGGCTCCCACCCGGACCGGGTGCAGATCTGACCCGTTGAGTCGGCCGCGGTTCCACCCGCCGCGCAGATCAGCCGGCGTGTGATCGGCAATCGCTTAGGCTAGGGTCCAGCAAGCTTGAAGTCGCGGGCCGCCGTCGTGGCCCGGTGACCAGTGAGGAGATGCGCGTGGCGCGGACGCAGAACCAGACGGACCAGGGCTCCGGGAAAGCCGCCGACAAGGGCGACGTCAAGGCCAAAACCAAGGCCGGGTCGAAGCTCAAGCCGCGGGGTAGGGCCGGCGACGCCAAGCACCCCCGCCCGGAGCGTTCCGGCAACCCGGCCAAGCGCGCCGCCGCGGAGCGGGCCCGCATGGAGGAGTCCCGGGCCGCCGCCAACCGGGTCTCCCGCGTGCCCCGGAAGGTCAAGGAGACGGGCTCGCCCCGCTGGTACGCGCCGATGATGGTCACGTTCCTGGTGGTCGGTCTGCTGTGGGTGGTGATCACCTACCTGTTCAAGGGTGCCTATCCGCTGCCGTACTTCGTGGAGAACCACGCCAGCGACTGGCTGGTGAACGGCAACCTGTACCTCGGCTTCGCCATCATGCTGGTCGGATTCCTCGGCCTGCTGCGCTGGAAGTAACAGAGCATCATGACGGCGAGGCACAGGCGGCACGCCCGGCGGCGACGGAGCGTAGTCAACTCGCTCCTACTCGGGCTCGGGGAACTGCTGATCACCGCCGGTTTGGTGGTCGCGCTGTTCCTGGTGTGGCAGCTGTGGTGGACCGGCCTGGATGCCACCGCGAAGGCCGACGCCGTCGCCGCCGACTTCACCCAGACCCAGGTCGAGTCGCCGAACGTGGAGGGCACCCGCCACTACGACGACCCACCCGAGGTGGCACCCGTCGGCTACGGGGAGGTGATCGGCATGCTGGTTGTCCCCAAGTGGTACGGCATCACGAACAACAACATGCCGATCCTGGAGGGCATCGGCGCCGACGTGCTCGACCAGGCCGCCGCCGGTCACTATCCCGACACCCAGCAGCTGGGCGCCGTCGGCAACTTCGCCATCGCCGGCCACCGCCGCACCAACGGCAATTCGTTCCGTCGCATCGACCTGCTGGAGGAGGGCGACGAGATCATCGTCGCCACCAGGGACACCTGGTACGTGTACACGGTCACCAGTCATGAGATCGTCGAGCCGACCGACGTGGACGTCATCGCGCCGGTGCCCGGCCGGCCCGGCGAGGCTCCCACCGAGCGCATGCTGACCATGACCACCTGCCACTCCCTGACCGTCGGCGAGTGGGGCAACGACCACCGCTGGGTCACCCACGCCAAGTTCGAGTATTGGATGGAACGCTCCGAGGGCCGTCCGGCCTCAGTGCTGAACGACGAGGGGGTCAACTGATGTACGGGTGGATCTGGCGCCACCTGCCCGGGCCGACATGGCTGCGCGCCCTCGAGGCGCTCATCCTCGCGGCGGCAGTGGTGCTGTTCCTGTTCGAGGTCGTCTTCCCCTGGGCCAACGAGGTCTGGAACCTGTCCGGCGAGGCGACCGTCTAGCCGAACGTCTGCGGCTGCGACGGCGACCGCGCTCGCCCGCCGGCGGCTCGGCCTGGGCTCTAGCCGTTATCGCCGGCAGTGTCGTTGGTGGTCGGTTCGGCGGCCGGTGTCACGGTGTCCGAAGTCGGCTCGGGAGTGGCCGTGGCCGGAGCCTTGTACGTGTAGTGAGTAATGGTGAGTGTCACCGAGCTGTTCGCGTCCACGCTGTTGCCCTCGCTCGGGTCCACTGCGGTGACAATGTACTGATCGTCCTTGCTCTCGTCGTCGGTGGTTCCCTCCACCGTGGAGCTGTTGTAGGTCAGTCCCGCCGCCGTGATCGCGGACTGCGCCTCGTCCTGGGTCATGCCGATAACGTTCGGCACCGTGGTCTTACCGGAGGACACCACCAGGGATACCGACGAGCCGCGCTCAACCGAGGTGCCTGCCACCGGGTCGGTGCGAATGACCGCGCCGGAGGCGACCTCGGTGGAGTCCTCGGTGGTCACGTCGCCCACGCTCAGGCCCGCGTTGGTGATCGCCGTGCGCGCGTCGGCCTGGGATTGGCCGGACACGTCGGGCACGCTCACCATGGCCGAGCCGGAGGAGAAGTGCACGGTGACCGTCGACCCAAGCAGCACCGAGGTGCCCTCGCCCGGGTCGCTGGAGACCGCCAGGCCCGCATCGATCGTGTCGGAGTTGACGTCGTCGCCCTTCTCGTAAACCAGGCCCAGGTTCTCGATGGCCGACTGGGCATCGGACTCGCTCATGCCGGACACACTCGGCACGGCCACGGCCGTGGCGGACGGCGTCGGCGTCGGTTCGGGACCGCGGCCCAGAACCCCGGAGGCGTACAGGCCCAGCAGCGTGCCCAGGGCGATCAGGGCCACCAGCACGAGCGCCCACACCCACCAGCGACGGCGCGGCTGCTCCTCCTCCTCCGCGGGCGTCTGCTCCTGCGGGGAGGGGGCGGCCGCGGCGGCCTCGGCCTCCTGCGGGAGCACGGTGGTGGCCGCCCAGGAGTCGGTGGCGGGTGCGGCCACATCCAGGCCGCGCGCGGCCGCCAGCAGGTCCGCCCGCATGTGGGCGGCATCCTGGTAGCGGTCATCCCGGTTCTTGGCCAGGGCTTTGAGCACCACCCGGTCCAGGGAGTCGGGGATGTCGGCCGCGATCGACGACGGCGGCTTGGGGATCTCCCGCACGTGCTGGTAGGCGATCGCCACCGCGGAGTCGCCGGTGAACGGCGGCTGGCCGGTCAGCAGCTCGTACAGCAGGCAGCCGGTGGAGTACAGGTCGCTGCGGGCGTCAACCACCTCGCCGCGGGCCTGCTCGGGGGACAGGTACTGGGCGGTGCCGACCACGGCGTGCGTCTGGGTGACGGTGGCGGCGGAGTCCTCCACTGCGCGGGCGATGCCGAAGTCCATGACCTTCACGGCGCCGGCCTGGGTCAGCATGATGTTGCCGGGCTTGATGTCGCGGTGCACGATGCCGGCCCGGTGGGAGTACTCCAGGGCATCCAGCACGCCGGTGGTGATCTCCACGGCCTCGGAGATGGGTACGGCCTCGCCCTCGCCCAGCAGTTCGCGCACCGTGTGCCCCTCCACGTACTCCATAACGATGAAGGGGACCGCGCGGCGGGTGCCGTCGGGCTGGGTCAGTTCCTCCTCACCGGAGTCGTACACGGCCACGATCGCCGGGTGGTTCAGCGCGGCCGCCGACGTCGCCTCCCGGCGGAAGCGCGCCTGGAAGGTCGGGTCACCGGCGATGTCCGAGCGCAGCAGCTTGATGGCGACGATTCGGCTCAGGCGGGTGTCGTAGCCGAGGTGGACCTCGGCCATGCCGCCGCGGCCGATGAGCTCGCGGAGCTCATAACGTCCGGCAAGCATCTGCTGAGGGGACTGAATCGTCACAGTGCCTCCTTTGAAGAGGTGGTGGACACGACCGCATGATCACGGGAGGCGCCCGAGTGCGCTGAAGCAAGGGTACCTGCCGCCACCAGCAGCATGAGCAGGATCAGGATGGTGACCACGATGCGGATGGTGCCGGCCGGCAGGCCGAAGCGCTCGCGGCCCGAGGCATGCCGGGTCGACGCCGTCGCCGGGCTTGAGGCGCTGGCGGCGGCGGTGCGGGTGCGGTCCGCGGCCGGGATGGTGCGGGTGGTGGGGGTGGATGACTGGGGGGAGGCGGCGAGGGCGGTCGCAGCCGCCGGCGCCGCGGTGCGGGCGGGTGCCGGGTCGGCCGGCGGCGCGGATGTGGTCCCGGCGGCGTCCACTGCCCGGGAGTCGACGTCCGTCGCAACCGCTGAAACCGCGGCGGCGATGCGGCCGGTCGCGGTCCAGGTGGGCGCCTCGCGCGGGTCCCAGGACTCCGCGGGAAGGTTGATCACGATCCGGTCCAGGCGGCGGGCCAGTTCGCGGGCCGAACGGGGGCGGTCTGCCGGCTTCTTGGCCAGCAGCTCCATCACCACCTCGCGCACCTCTGCCGGCAGGTGGTCGGGCAGCGGCGGCACCGGCTGGTTGACGTGGGCGAAGGCGATGTCCACCTGCGTGGAGCCGGTGAAGGGGCGGTGCCCGGCCAGGGCCTCGTAGGCGATGACCCCCAGCGCGTACAGGTCCCCGGAGGGGGTGGCCATGTTGCCCATGGCCTGCTCTGGGGCCAGGTACTGGGCGGTGCCCATGACCATGCCGGTGGCGGTCATGGGGCGCTGATTGACGCCCATGGAGATGCCGAAGTCGGTGAGCTTGGCCAGTCCCTCCCGGTTGATCAGGATGTTGGAGGGCTTGACGTCGCGGTGCACCACGCCGGAGTCGTGCACCACCTGCAGGGCGCGGGCGACCTGCGCCAGGATCGGCAGGATTTCCTCCGGCGGCATGGTGCCCCGTTCGGCCAGGATGTCCGACAGGGCGCGTCCCTGCACCAGCTCCATGACGATCCAGCCGGAGCCGTGCCGCTCCCC
Source organism: Actinomyces sp. Z5 (assembly GCF_003287795.1). Taxonomy (NCBI): domain Bacteria; kingdom Bacillati; phylum Actinomycetota; class Actinomycetes; order Actinomycetales; family Actinomycetaceae; genus Actinomyces; species Actinomyces sp. Z5. Next base: position 8,121 of record NZ_QMIN01000021.1, on the reverse strand, counting down.
GGAGTCCAGCACCACCGCCAGGTTCGGGTGGCGTAGGCCGCGAGAGTTGGCGGCCTCGGCGCGCAGGCGGGACAGGAAGATCTCATCCCCGGCCAGTTCCGGGCGCAGGATCTTCGCGGCCACCGCCCGACCGGAACGCAGGTCGGTGGCGCGCCACACCTCGCCCATGCCGCCCAGGGCGATGCGCTCAACCAGCTGGTAGCGGCCCTGCAGCTCTAGACCGGGTTCGGGTTTCACTGGTCCACCGCCGCGTCGATCACGGAGGCGGCGATCGGGCCGGCGACCGAACCGCCGGTGCCGGTGGTGGCGGTCTGCTCACCGCCGTCGAGCACGACGGCGACGGCGACGGTGGGATCGGCGATGTCCGTGCCGGCGAAGCCGACGAACCAGGTGACCGGGCCGCCCTCGGCCGATCCCGTCTCGGCGGTGCCGGTCTTTCCGGCCACCGTCACGCCGGCAACCTGCGCGGTGGTGCCGGTGCCGTCGGTGACCGCCTGCTGCATCAGCTCCGACAGGGTCTGCGCCGTGGAGGAGTCGATCGGTGTGCGGGCCACCTTCGGCGTGGCGGTAGACACGACCGACAGGTCGGAGTCGAGCGTTTGAGCGATCAGGTAGGGGGTCATCTGGTCGCCGCCGTTGGCGATGGTGGCGGCCACCGTCGCCATCATCAGCGGCGTGACCCGCACGGAGGCCTGCCCGATGCCGGCCATGGCGGTCTGTGCCTGCGAGTCGTTGGCCGGGTAGGTGGACGGGGTGACCGTCAGCGGTATGTCCAGGTCCTCGCCGAAGCCCCAGTTGGCGGCCTCCGTGGCGAGCTCGTCGTCGCCCACATCCATGGCCAACTGGGCGAAGGGAGTGTTGCAGGACTGGGCGAATGCCTCGGCCAGGGTGACGGTGCCGTTGCCACAGGACTCGCCGGCGTAGTTGGACAGGGCGTGGTTGGTGCCCGGCAGGGTGAGGGTGTCCGGCGCGTCCATCTCCGTATCCGCGCTCGCCTCCCCGGTGCGTAGCGCGGCGGCGGTGGTCAGGATCTTGAAGGTGGATCCCGGCGGGTACAGGTCCCCACCGATGGCCCGGTTGACCAACGGTTTGGCGGGGTCATCGTTCAGGGACTCCCAGGCCGACTGGACGGTGTCGGAGTCGTGGGCGGCCAGCAGGTTGGGATCGTAGGAGGGGGAGGAGACCAGGGCCAGGATCGCGCCGGTGGACGGGTCCAGGGCCACCACGGCGCCCCGCCTGCCGCCCAGCGCATCCCAGGCGGCCTGCTGCACTTGCGGGTCGATGGTCAGCTTGATGGCGCCACCCTGTTGGGTCTCCCCGGTCACCAGGGACTTGATGCGGCTGGAGAACAGGGAGGGGTCCTCCCCGTTGAGCACCGAGTTCGCGGTCAGCTCCAGCCCGGTCATGGAGGAGAAGGAGGTGGAGAAGTAGCCGGTCAGCGGGGCGTACAACTGCCCGCCCGGGTACGTGCGCTGGTAGGTGTAGGCGTCGTCGGAGGGTTCGGAGTCGGCGATCACGGTGTCGCCGGCCAGGATTTGGCCCCGGTCGGTGCCGAACTGGGCGTAGACCATGCGGGCGTTGCGCGAGTCCGTGGTCAGTGTGCCCTGCTGGGAGGAGGACTCCCACAGGGCCGGCCGGTTCAGCCCCTGCACGCTGGTCAGGGAGGCTGCCAGGGCCAGCACCATGACCAGCACCAGCACGGTGACCTGGCGGATCTGCCGGTTCATGCGTCACCCTCCTCATCCGCGGGACGGTGGGGAGCAAAGGCGGGCGGTTCGGCGTCGGCCCGCTCGGGGGCCGCCTCGGGTCGGGCCGGGGTGGGCGCGTCGTCGGCGTCCTGCACCTGCTTGCGCAGGGAGGTGGGCAGGTCGGCGGTGTCGATGATGCGGGGGGCGGCCGCGGCGGGGCGACGGGCGGCGTCGGACAGGCGCACCAGCAGCGCCAGAATGATCCAGTTGGCGATCAGCGAGGAGCCGCCGTAGGCGAGGAACGGGGTGGTCAGGCCGGTCAGCGGGATCAGCCGGGTGACTCCGCCGACCACCACGAACACCTGCAGGGCGATGGTGAAGGACAGGGCGGTGGCCAGCAGCTTGCCGAAGCCGTCCCGCAGGGCCAGGGCGGTGCGCAGACCCCGCTGCACCAGGATCAGGTAGAGCATGAGGATGGCGAGCGTGCCCGTCAGTCCCAGTTCTTCACCCAGGGAGGCGACGATGAAGTCGGAGTTGGCGAAGGTGGTCAGGTTCGGATAGCCCTCACCCCAGCCGGTGCCCATCAACCCGCCGTAGGCCATGCCGAACAGGCCGGTCACCAGCTGCCAGGAACCGCCCGGCATCTCGTAGACGGACGGGTCCATGGCGTGCAGCCAGGCGGTGATGCGCTGCTGCACGTGGGCCAGGTGGGTGGCGGCGAACCAGGCGGCGGGCAGGAACAGGGCGGCGCCGATCACCAGCCAGCTGGGCCGGTCGGTGGCCACGTACAGGGTGACCACGAACAGGCCGAACAGCAGCACCGAGGAGCCCAGGTCCCGCTGCAGCACCAGCACCAGGATGCTTACGCCCCACACCACCAGCAGGGGCGCCAGGTGCCGGGCGCGCGGCAGGTTCATTCCCAGCACCCGCCGACCCGCCAGGGCCAGGTTGTCCCGGTTGGAGACCAGGTAGGAGGCGAAGAAGATCGCCAGCAGCACCTTGGTCAGCTCCGCCGGCTGGAAGGACATCGGTCCCAGGTGAATCCAGATGCGGGCGCCGTTGACCTCCGTGCCCAGCCCGGGCACGAACGGCAGCACCAGGAAGCCCAGGCCGCCCCACATGGCCCAAGTGTCCCAACGGCGCAGCAACCGGTGGTCGCGCATCAACAGCACCAGGCAGAACAGGATCACCCCCAGGGCGGTCCATATCGCCTGCTTGGTGCCGTAGTCGTGAACCTGCCCGGTGCGCTCGTAGGACAGGTCCAGTCGGTGGATCATGGCCAGGCCGATGCCGTTGAGGGCGACCGCCGTCGGCAGCAGCACCGGGTCCGCCCATGGGGCGGTGCGGCGCACCCACAGGTGAACCACCAGGCACACCGCGGTCAGGGCCGCCGCCAGCCGCAGCGACTGGGCGGGGGATGCGCCGGTGCGGTTGAGGGTCGTCAGCACGAAGGCGGTCAGGCCGATGACCAGGGCGATCAGCAGCAGGCCGGCCTCGGCCCAGCGGCCCGTGTGGCGCGACGACGCCGAGGCCGGAACCGATGCGGGACGGGCGGGGGAGGTCATGTGCTCGACTCCCGCTGCCCCGGCGCGGCGGGGCCCAGGGCGCGGGTGGAGGAGGAGCCGGCGCCCCGGCTGGATGCGGACGTGGGGGCCTGGGTGGCCGTCGGCGTCGGCGTAGCGGTCGCGGTCGGCGTCGGGGTCGCGGTCGGTACTGGGGTGGGGGTGGCCACCGGCTCCTGAACCAGGTTATCCATCACCGTGGTGCGCACGTACTGGTGGGCGGCGTCCAGGGAGGGCTGCTGCACGGTCCGCTCAAGGGTAGCCAGAATCTGTGAATTCAGCGCATCAACGGTGGGCTCGTCATAGGTCTGGACCACGTGGCTGAGGGAGATCGGACCGATCTCCTGCGGGATGCCCTGATAGATGACGACGCGGTCGTCCAGCGTGGTCACGTAGTACTGGGACTGGGTCCACTGGTAGCCGAGGACACCCGCACCGAGCAGGGCCAGCACCAGGATCAGGGTGGCGATGATCGAGCGCAGCCGACGTTTGCGGCGCCGGGCGAGCTGGCTTCGCGCCTGGGCGGCGATCGCCTCCTCCTCGGTGGTGTCGCTGGGGGCCGGTTCGGAGTCCAGGCCCGCCACCAGGGCGGCGGCCTTCGCGGCCGGCGTCGTCGCCGGGGTAGTGTCCGGCGGATCCGCGGAGACTGGGGGCTGCTCCCCCGTGGCGGCCTGCCGCAGGCGGGCGCGGCGGTTGGCTGCGGAGCCGACGATCTGCGTGTCGGTCTGCGGCTGGGGGTCGTTCTCGACGACGTCGAACACCACCACGGTGACGTTGTCGGGACCGCCGGCGCGCAGCGCCAGGTCGATGAGCTGGTCGCCCGCCTGGCCGGGGTCATCGACCGTGGCCAGCACCTCGCCGATGGTGTCGGCGGAGACCGGACCGCTCAGCCCGTCGGAACACAGCAGCCAGCGGTCGCCGGGCACCGCCTCACGGATGGACTCGTCCAGCTGGACGTCGCCCTCGGCGTCGCCGAGCACACGCAGCAACACGGAGCGCTGCGGGTGTCGGCGTGCCTGCTCGCGCGTCAGACGGCCGGTTTCCACCAGGTACTCCACGAAGGTGTGGTCGGTGGTGACCTGGGTGAGTTCGCCGCCGCGCAGCAGGTAGGCGCGCGAGTCACCCACATGCACCATGGCGAGTTTGTTGCCCGAGCGCATGATCGCGATGCAGGTGGTGCCCAGGCCCGCGAGGTCGGGGTTGTCGGCGGACAGCGAGACCAGGTCGGCGTGCGCCTCCTGGACGGCGCTTCGCAGCAGGTCCAGCAACTCGCCGGCCTGGTGGGAGTCGGCGTCCAGCGGCACCAGGTGCTCCACCGCGACGGCGGAGGCGATGTCTCCGCCGGCGGGGCCGCCCATGCCGTCGCACAGGAGCATCAGGTGCGGGCCGGCGTAGCCGGAGTCCTGGTTGGAGGCGCGGACCAGCCCGACGTCACTCCTGGCCGCATAGCGCAGGGAGATGGTCATGGGCGCAGCTCCAAGGTGGTCTGGCCGATTCGCACCGGCACTCCGACGGGCAGTTCAACGGCACCGTACACGGGCCGCCCCGCAAGCGTGGTGCCGTTGGTGGAGGACAGGTCCTCCAGCCACCAGGCGCCGTCCTTGGGGAATACGCGGGCGTGTCGGGAGGACGCGTAGGAGTCATTGAGCACCAGCGTGCAGTTCTGGTCGCGTCCGATGGTGATGGAGGTGGGGGTCAGGGGCACCATGGAGCCCGCCAGGGGCCCCTCGGTGATCACCAGGCGGGTGGGGCCGCGGTTGCGGCCGGCCGCGGCGCCGGCGTCCCGGCGCAGGCCTCGCCGTCGGGTCGGGGTGGCAGACACGTCGGCCACGTCGCGGCGCAGCACGCGTACGACGAAGTACACGAACACCCACAGCAGGACTAGGTAACCCAGCCGGGCGATGGTGAACGCGAGCTCACTCACCCGTTGGCTCCCGTGCCTTGGGTGCCGTCCCAGAACATGATCCGGGTGCGGCCGATGGTGAGCGTGTTGCCGTCCAGGAGGGTGGCGGCGTCGACCCGGTGGCCCTCCACGAAGGTGCCGTTGGTGGAGCCGAGGTCGGTGGCGATCGCATGCCCCTGGGTGAGGCGGATCTCCAGGTGGCGGCGGGAGACGCCGGAGTCATCGACGATGATGTCCGCCTCGCTGCCGCGGCCGATCACGGTGACCGGGCCGGTGAGCAGGTAGCGCTGCCCGTCGATGTCCAGGATGGGATGGGTGGGGGAGGCGGTGGCGGCGGCCGCGGGTGCGGCGGCGCCACGGCGGGTGGAGGAGTCGATCTCGATGTTGGGGGGCGTCAGGCCCACGTCGGGGATGAAGGAGACGTCAACCGGTCCGACGAAGGAGTAGCCCTGCTCGCCTGCGTGGGTGGTGGCGGTCTCCTCCATCTGCCGCACCATCTCATCCATGCCCCAGGTGTTCAGGCGCTCGATGTCGCTGGGGGCCAGGTGGATGCGGAAGACGTTGGGCACCACGGAGCGGTCGCGCGCGAAGGAGGCGGCGCGCTTGTCCATCGTCTCGCGCAGCTTCGAGGCGATCTCGATGGGCTCGACGTCATCGGAGAACCGGGACATGGCCCGATTGGCGACGCTGCCGACGCCCTTCTCGAACTTGTCCAGGAGACCCATGGACTACCTCCCCGTGTGTTTCACAGCGGCTGCGGCGCCGCCGCTTCCGTCCGCGAGGCGGGCGGGCGCCCGGCACGCGGCCTGATTCGGCCACGATACTGGGACTGCCCGTGGCGTGTGTACGCCTGGACGGAATCCAGGGGTGACCTGCCCCAATCGTAACGGGTGAGGCGCTTACACCGGGAAGGTGGGCGCGATGGCCGTGTTGCGATCGGGACGTTACCCGGAGCGGCGGCTGGGCGTAGCCGGGCTGGTGTCTCGGAGCAGGTGTGGGGCTCGGCCGGGGAGGACTCGGTGCCGCCCCCTGTCACCGGGAACCTGGCCCGAGGAGTCTGGGCGGGTGGGGAGCGCTGCTCGCCCGGCCGGACCGTGTGCCGTGCAAGCGGTCCGCCATGCGGGTGAGCGGTTTCACGGTCGGCGGCGGCGGTCTGGATTGGACGCAGACGCCTGCGAGCCGCTAACATCAACACACGTCGACGCGCGAGTGGCGGAATTGGTAGACGCGCACGGTTCAGGTCCGTGTGATCTTGCGATCATGGGGGTTCGAGTCCCCCCCCGCGCACCAGGGAAGGCCCGGAGCTGGTTCACCAGCCCGGGCCTTTGTCGTGTTCGGCGAGACCGATGCGGGTTTCGTGTTCGCCGGACCCGGCCTATCCCGGTCGAAGGTGCCGACATGAACACGCCTTCGCGTCAGATACACGAGTTTTAGAGGTTTGCACGTGTTCGGCGCCCGCAAAGCTCTAAAACTCGTGTATTCGCGAGGAACTCGTGTACGAGACGAGGCCCGGCGGCCCGACGCCCGAGAGCAGACCGCTCGCACCGGCGTCGGAACCGATCAGGCCCACCCAGCGGCCCGGCAACCGAGGGCAGACCTACCCCCGCGGCGGCCGACCCTAGGCACGGCGGGTATCTGTTCCGCTAGCCCGGCGGCGGTGCGACAGCAACCCGGCCAGCGCAACGCCCAACCAGGCGCCGACGCCGTTCTGGATGACGTTGAACAGTGATGGCCGACGGTCGAGCGCCGGCAGGGCCCACTGCATCAGTTCCGCGCCCAGGCTGAGGGCACAGCCCGCGAGCACCCACGTCCACCAGGGCACGCGTGGCCAGCCCAGGCAAGCCAGGAAGGTCAGCGGCGTCAGCATCGCGAGGTTCAAGGCGATATCTTTTCCGGCCGGCGTGAGGAACCAGGGACCCAACCCGGCCTTGACGGCGGCGACGTCCCCTCCCGATGGCCACAGCACCGCGAATAGGACCACGAGCAGGTAACCGGCGGCCAGTACGCGGGTCGTGCGGTACCCGGTCCACATGTCGCGACCCTTCAGCGCCCGACGCGTGCGTCCAGCTGGTCGGTCTGCTCCTGGTCCAGCGACGAGGGCGTGATGACCGGCAGGACCGACCAGGGGAAGTTGATCCACTTATCGGTCACCCGCCAGCAGTAGTCCGGCGCGAAGATGCTGCGCGGCTTGCGGTAGATCACCGCGCTGCGGGCGTCCACGGCCACGGTCTCACCGCCCAGGTCGAGACCCCGGTGCTGCAGCAGCTCCATGACCATCTTCAGGGTCTTGCCGGAGTCGGCCACGTCGTCGACCACCAGCACCTTCTTGCCGGGCAGGTCCGAGGCGTCCATGAGCGGTGGCAGTACCACCGGCTCCTCCAGCGTCTGGCCCACCCCGGTGTAGAACTCCACGTTGATGGCGCCCATGGCCTTGATGCCGATCGCGTAGCCGATGGCGCCGGCGGGGATCAGGCCGCCGCGGGCGATGGCGATGATCAGGTCCGGCACCCAGCCAGAGGCCACGATCTGCGCGGACAGTTCGCGTTCGGCGCGGCCGAACAGCTCCCAGGTGAGCTCTTCGCGGTCGGGGGCGGCGTCCGAGGTGGCGCCGTCGTCGAAGGGAAGGGTGGTCGAGGCGGGCTTAGTAGCGTCGGTCACTCTGCGAATCGTAGCGGCCCGCAGCGGCGCGGATCGCGAGTGTCGCGAGGCGACCGGTGACGATGACGTGACCGGGTAGACGGTCGCCAACGGGATATGACGCGGCGTCCCACGGGTTGTGGGAGGCAAGCCCGGTCGGCACCGGCCGGGACCCATCCCATAGAGAGGCATCCACGATGAGTGAGATGAACCCGAAGTACGCGCCGCTATTCGAACCCCTGGAACTCAACAACGGCGTGTGATGTCTCAGGACATCGGTGACAGTTCTGCCTCAGGACATCGGTGACACTTGGTGTATCAGGACATCGGT
>NZ_QMIN01000020.1:0-39853 GCF_003287795.1 Actinomyces sp. Z5 | reverse complement strand
CGTTCTGCTGAAGGCCTCGGAGGTATACAGCAGACGGTTAACTGGCGTTGTTAACCCCGAACCGGCGTAGTAGACGGCCGGTGCCCGCCGCGGCGGGGTCGCCCAGGCACCCCTGCTGCCGCCGCCGTCCGCCGCGCACCCCGCACGCCGCCCCGTCCCATGAGACGCTTTACGGCCCCGCCGCGCACCCCGGCTATCGTGGAGCCATGCGCGTGTACAACTTCTCCGCAGGCCCCGCACAACTGCCCCTGCCCGTGCTCGAGCAGGCCGCCGCCGAACTCACCGACTGGCAGGGCTCCGGCATGAGCGTGCTGGAGGTCTCCCACCGCGGGAAGGACTTCGTCGCCTGCGCCGCCGACGCCGAGGCCGCCTTCCGCCGCGTCGCCGGCGTCCCGGACAATTACCGCATCCTCTTCCTCGCCGGCGGCGCCACCGGCCAGTTCTCCGCCATCCCTATGAACCTGGCCGCCCGCGGTGCCACCGCCGCCTACCTCAACACCGGCCAGTGGTCCAAGAAGGCCATCAAGGAGGCCGGCCGTCAGGGCGTGGACGTGCGTGTCGTCGCCGACGAGTCCGCCTCCGCCTACACCACCACCCCCGAACCCGACTCCTTCACCGTCCCCGCCGACGCCGCCTACCTGCACTACACGCCCAACGAGACCATCGGCGGCGTCGAGTTCCCCTACATCCCCGACGCCGGCGACGTCCCACTCGTGGCCGACTTCTCCTCCACCTACCTCTCCCGCCCCATCGACGTCGAGCGCTTCGGCGTCATCTACGGCGGCGCCCAGAAGAACCTCGGACCCGCCGGCCTGGCGATCGTCGTTGTGCGTGAGGACCTTCTCGGCCGCGCCCGCGAGGACGTGCCCGCCATCTGGGACTGGAAGGTCATGGCGGAGGCCGACTCCATGCTCAACACCCCGCCCACCTTCTCCATCTACCTGCTCGGGCTGATCCTGCACTGGATCGAGTCCACCGGTGGCCTGGAGGCCATGGGCGAGCGCAACCGCGCCAAGGCGGAGCGCCTGTACGCCGCCATCGATGCCTCGGACTTCTACAACAACCCCGTTCAGGCGCGCTCCCGCTCCTGGATGAACATCCCCTTCACCCTGGCCGACCCCGCCCTCGACGCCGACTTCCTCGCCGGCGCCGACGCCGCCGGCCTGACCAACCTCAAGGGTCACCGCAGCGTCGGCGGCATGCGCGCCTCCATCTACAACGCCATGCCCGCCGACGGCGTCACCGCCCTGATCGACTACATGACCGAGTTCGAGCGCACCCGCGCCTGACGGTCCGCCCGGAAGCCCAGTAGCACCGCAGGAGAAGCCACAGCCATGACGAAGCAGTTCCGCATCCAGACCCTCAACGCCATCTCCGGCGCCGGCCTGTCCCGCTTCCCGGACGACCGCTACGACGTCGGCGGCAACGTCACCGAGCCCCACGCGCTGCTGGTGCGCTCGGCCAAGCTGCACGACGTCCCGATTCCGGACTCGGTGCTGGCGATCGCCCGCGCCGGCGCCGGTACCAACAACATCCCCGTCGACGCCATGACCCAGCGCGGCATCCCGGTGTTCAACACCCCCGGCGCCAACGCCAACGCCGTCAAGGAGTTGGTGCTGGCGGGCCTGTTCATCGCCTCCCGTAACCTCATCCCCGCCGCCCGCTTCGCCCACGAGCTCACCGGCGACGACGCCGAGATCGCTCGCGCCGTCGAGGCCGGCAAGAAGCAGTTCGTCGGCTTCGAGCTGCCCGGCCGCACCCTGGGCGTGATCGGTCTGGGCGCGATCGGCGTGCAGGTGGCCAACGCCGCGCTCGGGCTGGGCCTGAACGTGGTGGGCTTCGACCCCGGCATCAGCGTGGAGCACGCCTGGCACCTGAGTGCCGAGGTGGAGCGCGCCGAATCCATGGAGGAGGTGTTCCGCCGCGCCGACATCCTCACCGTGCACGTGCCGCTGATCGAGTCCACCCGCGGCCTGGTCTCCACCCAGCGCATCGCGTTGATGAAGGAGACGGCGGTGCTGCTGAACTTCGCGCGCGCCGAGATCGTGGACGAGGCCGCCGTCGTCGCCGCCCTGGACGAGGGCACCCTGGGCGGCTACGTGTGCGACTTCCCCTCCACCGCCGTGCACAAGCACCCCAAGTGCATCTCGCTGCCCCACCTGGGCGCCTCCACCAAGGAGGCCGAGCGCAACTGCGCGGTGATGGCCGTGGACGAGCTGCGCGGCTTCCTCGAGGACGGCCAGGTCCACAACGCGGTCAACTTCCCCGAGGCGGTGCTGCCGCGCGAGCCCGGCACCCGCCGCCTGGTGATCGTCAACCAGAACGTGCCCAACATGGTCGGCCAGGTCTCCACCCTGGTGGCCGAGCGGGGCCAGAACATCGCCAACCTGCTCAACCGCTCCCGCGGCGACCTCGCCGTCACGCTCGTCGACGTCGAGGGCGAGCTCGGCGAGGACGTGCTCGAGCAGCTGCGTGCCATCGACGGCGTCCTGTCGGCCCGCGCCCTCGAGCCCGCCGCCTGACATCGCCGCCGGTAACGGTGCCCCCGCTGGACTCGAGCGGGGGCACCTGCGTAGCTACTTCACGACCCGAACGGGAAAAGTGTCCATACGCCCACACTTACACGATCCCCTCAGCCTGGTACCGGTGGATATCGGCTCGGACCCGGGCAATCTGCCGAGGTGTCGACGTGGTGGGTGGATGGGGGCGCTGAAAGTGGCGAGCGATGGACACTTCGACCATCGGCACTCACCGGTGGGCTCTTGCTATGTAAGGGGCTTCCCTTCCGCGCCCAACTGATCTACTATCTAGTAACTACTAGATAAGCGGCGAGGGCGCCGCACAGGAGGGCACAATGACGCAGCACCCGGACCGGCTCATCTTCGGAGCCGCCTACTACGACGAGTACACCCCCGCCGCCGCGGGCCCCGACCGGCTTGAGCGCGACATGCAGATGATGGTGGACGCCGGCTTCACCACCATCCGCATCGCCGAGTTCACCTGGGGCACCTGGAACCCCGCCCCCGGCGTCTTCGACTTCACCCACATCGACCGTGCCCTCGACGCCGCTGCCGCGCACGGCCTGGACGTCATCATCGGCACCCCCACCGCCGCCATCCCCACCTGGCTGGCCTCCCGCCACCCCGAGGTCCTCGGCGTCACCGCCGCCGGCCCCAACAAGTACGGGCCGCGGCAGAACATGAACATCCTCGCCCCCGCCTACCGCCACTACGCCGAGGCCGCCATCCGCGCCCTGGTCGAGCACACGGCGCCGCGCGCGCACGTCGTCGGCTTCCAGCTGGACAACGAGACCAAGTACTACGACGCCGCCAACACCGACATCCAGCGCGCCTTCGTCGACCACCTCAAGTCCCGCTTCGGTGACGGGCAGGAGGGCCTCAACGCCCTGAACTCGGCGTTCGGCCTGAACTACTGGTCCAACCGGGTGGGCGCCTGGGAGGACTTCCCCGACGTCACCGGCACCATCAACGGCTCCCTTGCCGCCGCCTTCGACGCCTTCCGCCGCCGCCTGGTCACCGACTTCCTCGCCTGGCAGCGCGCCATCGTCGACGAGTACCGGCGCGAGGACCAGTTCGTCACCCAGAACTTCGACTACGAGTGGCGCGGCTACTCCTTCGGCGTCCAGCCCGCCGTCGACCACTTCCAGGCCGCCGACGCCGTCACCCTGGCCGGCGTGGACATCTACCACCCCGGCGAGGACCACCTCACCGGCCGCGAGATCGGCTTCGGCGGCGACATCTCCCGCTCCCTGAAGGACGGCGACCCCTACCTGGTCATCGAGACGCAGGCGCAGGGGCAGATGGGCTGGCTGCCCTACCCCGGCCAGCTGCGCCTGCAGGCCTACTCTCACCTGGCCTCCGGCGCCTGCGGCGTCATGTACTGGCACTGGGGCTCCCTGCACAACTCCTTCGAGACCTACTGGAAGGGCCTGCTCAGCCAGGACTACACGCCCAACCCCACGTACCGGGAGGCCACCACGATCGGCCGCGAACTGGCCACCCACGCCGACTCGCTCACCGGCCTGCGCAAGCACAACCGGATCGCCATCATGATCTCCAACGAGGCCTACACCGCCCTGGAGTGGTTCAGCCTCGAGGCCGGCTTCCCGCGCCAGTACGCCGGCGGCGGCGCCAACTACAACGACGTCTTCCGCTGGGTCTACGACGCCCTGTTCGACCTCAACCTGGAGGCCGACATCGTTCCCGCCGACGCCCCCGTCGAGCGCCTGGGCCGCTACGCCGTGCTGATCGCCCCCGCCCTGTACGTCACCCCGCAGGCCACCACCGACGCCCTGCGCGCCTACGTGGTCGGCGGCGGCCACCTAGTCACCACCTTCCGCACCGGCGTCGCCGACGAGAACGTGCAGGTCTTCACCGACCGCCAGCCCCACGGCCTGTCCGCCCTGCTCGGCCTGGGCACCGACCAGTTCACCCGCCCCGACGGCGTCGCCCTGCGCCCGGTGGGCGCGCTCGCCGCGGCCCTGGGCGACGACGGCATTGCAGCCGACCCGGCAGTGGCGGCAGAACTGGCCGCCTCCACCTTCATGGAGCTGCTCACCCCCGTCGACGCCGCCGCTCGTGAGGGCGACGCCGAGGTGGAGGTGCTCGCCGAGTACGACCACCACGCCTGGTCCGGACCGGCGGTGGCCACCCGCGCCGTCGGCGCCGGCTCGATCACCCACCTGGCCACCATGACCGCCCCGGCGCTGACCCGCGCGGTGCTGCGGCTGGTGGCCGAGCGGGCGGGCGTGACCGACTGGGCCCAGGACCTGGCCGGCACCGTCACCGTGCGCCGCGGCACCAACGGCCGCGGCCGGGAGCTGAGCTACTTCCTGAACTACTCCCACGACGCCGTCGAGATCGCCCTGCCGGTGAGCGGGGACGACGTGCTCGGGACCGCCGCCGCCCCGGGCGCCCGCCTGGAGGCCGGCACCACCGTCACCCTTCCCGCCTGGGGCGTCCTCGCCGTTGAGGCCTGAGCAGACCGTCGACGTCGGCGAACCGCCGCCAACCAACCGCAACGAAGCACAAAACCCGCACCATTAGGAGAACCCATGACCGACACCAGCCCAGCCAGCACGCCAGCCGCCAAAGCCGCCGGCTTCCAGTTCTACGCCACCACCGAGGCCGACCCCTGGTTCACCCCGGAAACCCCCGTCACCATCGAGCCCATGCAGACCTTCCCGGGCGCCTTCCTGCGCTTGGACGCACCCGCCCAGGAGATCGACGGCTTCGGCGTCTGCTTCAACGAACTCGGCTGGGTGGCGCTGTCCCGCCTGTCCGAGGCCGAGCGCACCGAGGTGCTGCGGCAGATCTTCGCTCCCGGCGTCGGCACCAACCTGTCCACCTGTCGCATGCCGGTGGGCGCCAACGACTTCGCCACCGACTGGTACTCCTACGACGAGGTCGACGGCGACTTCGCCCTGGAGCACTTCAGCGTCGAGCACGACGACGCCACCCTGGTGCCCTACATTCAGGCCGCCAAGGCCCAGCGGCCCGACCTGACCCTGTGGGCCTCCCCGTGGGGCCCGCCGTCGTGGTTCAAGCGCAACAAGCACTACGCCTGCGCCGCCCCCAACCCCATGAGCGAGCAGACCAACTTCGACAACGGCCTGTCCCCGGACAACCAGATCGAGGAGGGCACCGACGGGCTGATCCTGAGTGAGGAGGTGCTGGACGCCTACGCGCGCTACTTCGGCAAGTTCATCGACGCCTACGCCGAGCGCGGCATCGACATCTCCATGGTCATGCCGCAGAACGAGTTCAACTCCGCGCAGATCTACCCGGCCTGCACCTGGACGCCGGAGGGCCTGATCGCCTTCCTGAAGCACCTGATCCCGCAGATGGAGCGGCGCGGCGTGAAGGTCTTCTTTGGCACCATGGAGCGCCCGGACGACACGATGGTGGAGAAGGTGCTGGCCGACCCGGAGGTGGGCCCGCACATCGCCGGCGTCGGCTTCCAGTGGGACGGCAAGCGGGCCGTGCCCTTCGTCCACCACAACCACCCGGAGCTGAAGATCTACCAGTCCGAGCAGGAGTGCGGCGACGGCAAGAACGACTGGCGCTATGCCCGCTACGCCTGGACCATGATGCGCCACTACTTCAACAACGGCGCCTCCGTCTACGACTACTGGAACCTGGCCCTGGACGAGGGCGGGGTCTCCCGCTGGGGGTGGAGCCAGAACTCCCTGGTGACCGTGGACCCCGAAACTGGCAGGAGCCGCTTCACCTACGAGTACTACGTGCTGCGGCACCTGTCCGGCTTCGTGCAGCCGGGCGCCCGGTTCGTGCCGGCGCTGTCCTACACGGGGTATGAGAACCTGCTGGCCTTCCACAACCCGGACGGCTCGGTGGTGGTGGCCGCACAGAACGACATGACCACCCCGCAGGAGTTCGTGGTGGGCGTGGGCAGCAAGAATGTGTCCTTCACCGCCCCCGCCGACTCCCTGGTGACCGTGGTGGTGCCCGCCGAGCACGTGGAGGTGGCCCCCAAGCCGCTGGCCTGAGCGGCGCGCGGAGCGCAGGCGAAGTAAGGAAGGCGGCGTCGGGAGCGGTCGGCGGTAGCGGCGGGCGGGAGCGGCAGGCCAGGGCTTGTCAGCCGCAGCCCTCGTGCCTCGGGCCGCTCCCGCCAGCCCCGGCCACGCCTGCGGCCCGCTGCTCCCGCCCCGCCGTCGTCGGCCTGCTGCCTTTCCCGCGCATGCTCGTGCGCATTCCACGACCTTGGTGACACTGCACGACCTTGGTGACACTGCACGACCTTGGGGTACGTTCCACGACCACCCCGGGGTCGTGGAACGTACCCCAAGGTCGTGATTTGCATGAGCGTCAGCGGTAGTCGTCCCAGACCGGGGAGGGGAACAGCACCGCCTCCCAGCGCGCCCACTCCTCGGCCAGGGAGATGGGCGGGCGGCGGAAGAAGCGGATCTGTGCGCCGTCCATCGCCTCGATCGCCATCTCCACCAGCGGCCGCATCGACTCCCAGCCGCCCGCCGCCATGACCTCGGGGGGCAGCCGCCACGTGAAGGAGGAGTAGTAGTCCCACACCTGGTCGGGGCGGTCGATGAAGCGTTCGTAGGCGGGATGACGTGGGTCGGTCGCCTCCACGCCCAGCGTCATGTACAGCTCCATCAGTTCCGGGCGGGCCTCATTGAAGGCCACCAGGTAGCGGAAGTAGGCCGGCAGGCTGATGCCCTCGGGGTGGGTGGCGGCCGGGTCGCCGGAGTCGATGAAGTCCTGCGGGGTGCCCTGGCGGTCGTAGCGATCGTTCAGCAGCAGCTCCAGCAGGCCGTCCTTGGTGCCGATGTAGTGCAGCAGCCCGGCCTGGGTGATACCGACGGCGTCCGCCACCTCCTGCAGCGACAGCCCGTTGAATCCGTGCTTGGCCACCAGCTCGGTGGCGACATCAACGATCTGCTCGCGCCGCTGGGCGGCGGTCATGCGGTGGCGTTTGGGGGAGGACGGCGACATGCGCCGATCCTATGGCCCGGGCTCGTTAACTGCCCGAGTCCGGGACAAACGCGCCCGCAGCGGCGACGGCGCGATTACGGATCGTTGAGATCGCGCGGTTGTACGAGTGGCTGCGAGGCGGTCGGCCGCCGTTTGTCCCGGATGGCGACAATGAGGCGCGCCCGGCCGGGGCATGGTGCCTCGGCCGGGCGCGTGGGCACATCCGTTCAGCGCACCTTGCGGATCGCCAGGATAGAGAAGCAGCCGACGACGGCGCAGACGATCGAGATTGGGAACACCAGGGAGTAGCTCCCGGTGCGGGTGACCACGAAGGAAGTGATGATAGGGCCGCACATCTGACCGAAGGTGGTGGACATGTTCAGGATGCCCAGGTCCTTGCCGGCCGTCTCGGGGTCGGGCAGCACATCCACGTTCAGCGCCTGGTCTACGGAGCCGTAGACCGCGTAGCCGAATCCGGCGATGGCGGCGAACAGGTACATACCCGTTGTCGTCGGCATGATCCAGGGCATTGCGACTCCCAGGGCGAAGCACAGGGAGGCCATCACCACCGGCACCTTGCGGCGGTGCAACAGGTCGGACAGTGGGCCGCCGATGAAGCCGCCGGCGAGGCTGACCACCAGGATGATGGTGTTGGTAAGCGCGACGGTGGAGGCCACCTGCCCGGCGGACAGATCCAGATAGTCCTGAATGATGTAGAGCTGGTAGGCGTTGATCATCTGGTAGGAGATGAGCATCGTGAAGCGGCCGAAGAACGCCTTGTAGAAGTCGCTGGCGCCGTGGGTGGGGGGAATGAACGAGCGGGCGAGATCAGCCAGGGACTGGCCCGCCGGAGGCAGGTCGGCGGAGGAGCGTTCGCGCGGCCACAGCGCCACGGCAACGATGCCGGAGATACCCATGAGGATGCCGCCGACCACGAAGCCCGAGGTTGCGGCAGAGCCTCCGGTGATGAAGGAGGCGCCGATGATTGCGCCGAGCGGGTAGCCCATCGCCGCGCCCACGCCCCAGAAGGTGGACATGGTGCCGCGAATGGACTCGGGTACGCGGTCGGACAGCACGGCGATCGCCGGGGCGAGCATCATGTTCAGGCCGACCATGCACAGGCAGTAGTCGAGCGTGAGCAGCTTGGTGTTGCCGATGACGCCAACGGCGAAGAGCGTGACTCCGCCGATAATTCCTCCCCAGACGACCCAGGGGGTGCGGCGCCCAAGACGTGAGCGAGTGCGATCGGAGAAGTTGCCGAAGATCAGGTTGGAGACCAGCGAGACGATGGCGGTGATTGCGTTGATGGTGCCGAGAAGCGCATCGGGGTTGGCAACTCCCAAGTCCTTCAGGCGTTGAGGTAGGAGCACCGAGG
Source organism: Actinomyces sp. Z5 (assembly GCF_003287795.1). Classification (NCBI taxonomy): domain Bacteria; kingdom Bacillati; phylum Actinomycetota; class Actinomycetes; order Actinomycetales; family Actinomycetaceae; genus Actinomyces; species Actinomyces sp. Z5. The sequence continues at coordinate 31,012 of NZ_QMIN01000020.1, read as the reverse complement.
CGATGATGCTCAGGCCGACTGCCCAAAGTACGGATATCAGGAGAAAACCTGCGCCGAAGCGCACCATGGCGCCTCGGTCGAGCGGTAGGCCGGTGTCGGGTGCGAGGTTGGAGGGAGCCGAGGCGTCTTCCTCGGCGGGGGACGCGGGCTGCTGTGCCATGTGCGTGGACCCTTTCATTGAACGGCGATGTTCACCAACGGCAGTTACTTACTACTTAGTAAGTACGTCGGGAAGACTAATCCCGTTCGCGGTTGTTGTCAAGGGTTGCCAAAGCGTTTGCTAGCTCGATTCAGGCCTTCGTGCGTCGCACCCACACTTGCCGAGGCGATTGCGGTATCAGCGCTTCGCACCGACGTCGGCCCGGGTGACCCGCGCGGCCGAAGCCCCCCGCGGCCGCGGCTCCCCGAGTGGACTCACGCCGTCGTACCGCGCCCTCCCGGCCGGATCTCACAGCGGACGCTGACCGCTGTCGGTGCGCCCATGCGGAAAGCTATGCCCATGCGCCTGACCGACGACCTCAAGGACCTCGCCTCCGTCCCGGCCTTCCGGAGCCTGCTGGGCGTCCGCCTGGTGTCCCAGACCGGCGACGGTATGGTGCAGGCGGGCCTGGCCACCCTGTTCTTCTTCCAGCCGCAGAACATGACCACCGCCTCCGGCGTGGCCGCGGCCCTGGTGGTCATGCTGCTGCCCTTCAGCGTCGTCGGCCCCTTCACCGGGCCGTTCATCGACCGCTGGCGCCGTCGGCAGACCCTCCTGTACGGCAACCTGGCGCGCGCCGGCGTCATCGCGCTGACCACGCTCGCGCTGCGCGCCACCGGCATCGGCCCGGCCGTGTACGTGCTCGTCCTGGTGGCGCTGGGCATCAACCGCTTCCTGCTGTCCGTGCTGTCCGCCGGGCTGCCGCAGATCATCGACCACCGACGCCTGCTGACCGCCAACTCGATCGTGCCCACCCTGGGCGGTGCCGCCACCGCGATCGGCGCCGTCATCGGCTTCGTGCTGCGCCTGGCGCTGCCGGCCGGGACCGCCCAGGACACCGCCAGCCTGCTGACCGCCATGGTGCTGTATGTGCTGGCCGCCGGGGTGGTCACCCGGCTCGGTGCCAACCAGCTCGGCCCGGACAAGCCCGCCGACGACGGCCTGGGCGCCGCGCTCGCGGCCACCGCCGGTGACCTGGCAAACGCGGTGCGCTACCTGGTGCGCCGGGGCACGCCCGGCCTGGCGCTGACCACCATGGCGTCGCACCGCTTCGTGTACGGCATGCAGGTGATCACCATGATCCTGACCGCCCGCAACCTGCTCGCCGCCCCCGAGGACGCCGACACGGGCCTCGCCATCTTCGCCACCCTGATGGGTGCCATGGTCGCCGGCCACGGCCTGGCGGTGGTGCTCACCCCGCTGGCCCACGAGCGCGTGGCTCCGTCGACCTGGATCGTCATGTGCCTGCTCGGCGGATCGGTTGGCCAGTTGATCCTCGTGGGCACGTACCAGCAGGCGCTCATGACCGCGGGGATCTTCATCTTCGGCGTGGGCGTGCAGGGCGCCAAGATCGCCGTCGACACCATCGTCCAGGCCGACACCGCCGACGCCTACCGCGGCCGCGCCTTCTCCATCTATGACGTGCTGTTCAACACCGCCGAGTGCGTGGCGGCCGGAGTGGCCGTGCTGGTCATGCCCGACGTCGGCTGGTCGCGCCCGGTGCAGGTGGCGCTGGTGGGCTTCGTGTGGTGCGTAGCCCTCACCTACCGGGCGTGTGTGCGCGCTCTGCACGACCAACCGCGGGAGGTCAGCGGGCTGCCCGGGCTGGGCTGAGGCATCACCGGACTCGGGTCGACGCGGAAGGAACTCCGTGCGCCGATGCAAACGCTAGGCAAACATCTTCTGGACAGGAGCGCCGACAACATACAAGGCCGGGTTATGTGTGGCAAACATGTTTGATTCCCTAAGGGCGTGCTTGACGAGTTGGGGACTTGGTTCACGCAAGCGCTTGCGTAAATCGACCGGTTCAACATATGCTCACCGTGTTGCGCGGGTCACCGCTGATGCTGCGCGCATCGTCGGTATCTACCGGCTCATCTACCCCATCCACCTCGATTCTCAACCCACCACCGCAGCTGGGCTCGGGCCGTCCCACGGCCAGGTGTAGTCACGCCGTCGTTCCCACTGAGGCCACCAGAAAGGGATCGGCACATGCGATCTGTAAACCGTCGGCTTCGCCGAGCAGTGACATTCGCCTCCGCACTCGTTCTAGCCACCACGGGTGTGGCCGCCTGCTCCTCCGGGGGCGGGCAATCCGCAGAAGGGGATGTGGACTGCGCCAAGTACGAGCAGTGGGGCGACCTGTCAGGGGAGACGATCAACATCTACTCCCCCTACGTCGGCGCCGATCAGGAGCGCCTGGAGAACTCCTGGGCGGGTTTCTCCCAGTGCACCGGGGCGGAGATCGTCTACGAGGGCTCCACCGACTTCGAGTCGCAGATCCAGGTGCGCATCCAAGGAGGCAACGCTCCGGACATCGCCTTCATCCCCCAGCCGGCACTACTGAACACCCTCGCCCAGCAGGATGTGCTCATTCCCGCATCCGACGCGGTGGCCGCCAGTGTCGAGGCCGGTTGGTCGGAGTCCTTCTCCGACTACGCCACGGTCGACGGTATCCTGTATGGCTCGCCCTTGACCACCGGAGTCAAGTCCTACGTGTGGTACTCGGTACCTCTGTTCGAGGCGGGTGGCTACGAGGCTCCCACCACCTGGCAGGAGCTGCTCGATCTGACCGCCCAGATTCAGGCCGACACGGGGCAGCGGGTTTGGTGCGACGGCTTCGAGTCCGGGGCCGCCACGGGATGGCCAGGAACGGACTGGCTGGAGGACCTGGTGCTGCGCACCGCCGGTGAGGACGTATACGACCAGTGGATCGCCCATGAGATCCCCTTCGACGACCCGCAGATCGTCGCGGCGTTGGATGAGGTCGGGAAGATCCTCAAGAATGCCGACTACGTCAACGCCGGCTTCGGGGACGTGACCTCGATCGCGTCCACGAACCAGATCGACGCCCTGACCGCGGTCACGGACGGGGAGTCCTGCTACATGTCCCACCGCACCGCCTCGGCCACCTTCGACGAGGACGTCACCGTCGCTCCGGACGGCGACGTCTGGGGCTTCTACCTGCCGGGAACCAGCGCCGATGCCCCCAAGCAGCTCGTAGGCGGAGGAGAGTTCACCGTCGCCTTCACCGAGTCCGACGCCGTGGAGTCCGTGCGCCAGTACCTGGCCTCGGACACCTGGGCCAATGACATCGTCACCCAGGGAATGGTCTCGGCCAACACCGGAGTGGACGCCTCCAACGCCCCGACACCCCAGCTGGAGAACGCCATCGAACTACTCCAGTCCGACGGTGCCGTCTTCCGCTTCGACGCCTCCGACCTGATGCCCACCGCCGTGGGCGGGGGCACCTTCTGGAAGGGAATGACCGACTGGGTGCTCGGTTCCACCACGGCGCAGGTGCTCTCCGACATCGAGTCCGGCTGGAACGACTGAACTCGCCCGGGGGCGGCGCCGGCGTGTGCCGCCCCCGGTACCCGGGAACCGGAGGACAGGAGAACAACCATGTTGGCAGGATGGCAGGACAAGCTCCTGCAAGTCGGTTTGGCGCTGGCCGCCATCGCGATCGTCGTCGCCCTGGTGGTGTTCGTGATCGCGCTGTTGGAGCGATGGCGCGCCAAGGAGCGGAGGATTGCTCTGGTCTTTGCGGGACCCGCGCTGCTACTGCTGGCGGTGGGACTCGTCTATCCCATGGGTGGGACGGCCCTGATGTCCCTGTACGACGGTACGCAGACGCAATTCGTCGGCCTGGACAACTACAAGTGGATCTTCACGGACCCGGCCGCCGTGCGCTCGCTGCTGAACACCCTGATCTGGCTGGTGGTGGTCCCCGTGGCCTCAACCGGCTTCGGCTTCCTATACGCCCTGCTCATAGACGGCAGCCGCTTCGAACGCTTCACCAAGACCCTCATGTTCATGCCGATGGCGATCTCATTCGTGGGGGCCTCCATCATCTGGAAGTTCGTCTACGCCTACCGGGATATCTCCCGACCCCAGATCGGCCTGCTCAACCAGCTCCTCGTCTGGCTCGGCCAAGAACCGCGGCAGTTCCTCATCGACTCCCCCTGGAACACGCTGTTCCTGATCGTGGTGATGATCTGGACGCAGACCGGCTACGCCATGGTGCTGCTGTCCGCCGCCATCAAGGCCATGCCGGTGGACGTCGTCGAGGCCGCCCGCCTGGACGGTGCCGGTGGCCTGCGCATGCTGACCAATATCACCATTCCTCTGGTGCGGCCGACCCTGGTGGTCGTGTTCACCACCATCGCCATCGGATCGTTGAAGGTGTTCGACATCGTACGCACCATGACCGGCGGCCAGTACGACACCCAGGTAATCGCCAACACCATGTATGACCAGTCCTTCCGCTACGGACAACCCGGGATCGGATCCGCCATCGCCGTGCTCCTACTGGTGATGGTGGCGCCGGTCATCGCCTTCAACGTCCATCAGCTCCGCCGCAACCGGGAGGTACGAGGTTGAGCACCGCCGCCCCCGCCACGCCGTCGATATGGGCCCGCACCCATACGGCACTGACCTCCAAGGCCGCCTCCGGGCTGTCGCTGCTGATAGCCCTGCTGTGGACCGTGCCGACCTTCGGCCTGTTCATCTCCTCCTTCAGGGACAAGTCCGACCTCAACAACTCCGGCTGGTGGACCTTCCTAGCCAAGCCGAGCTTCACGCTGGACAACTACACGGACGTCCTATTCGGAGGATCGGCCTCCAACCAGCTGAGCAACTACTTCTTCAACTCCCTCCTGATCACCCTGATCGGTGCATTCGCGCCGATGCTGCTCGCGCTCATGGCCGCCTACGCCTTCTCGATGATTGACTGGCGCGGACGCGATCTGGTGTTCACGATCGTCTTCGCCCTCCAGATCGTCCCCATCCAGATGACACTCGTTCCCCTGATGCGCATATTCGTGGGGTCCGGGGTATCCAAGACCCTGCCATTCGTGGCGGTGTGGATCGCCCACACGATTTACGCCCTGCCCCTGGCCGTATTCCTGCTGCACAACTACATGGCGGACATTCCGCGGGAAATCGTGGAAGCCGCCAAGGTGGACGGCGCCGGACACATTACGATCTTCACCCGGATCGTCCTGCCTCTGCTCACCCCGGCTATGGCCTCCTTCTTCATCTTCCAGTTCCTATGGGTGTGGAACGATCTGCTGGTGTCGCTCACTTACGCCGGCGGTACCGCGAAGACCGCCCCGCTGACGGTGCGTCTGGCCGACCTGTCGGGAACCTACGGGGACGATTGGAACCTGCTGACGGCGGGAGCATTCGTCTCCATCATCGTGCCCGTGACCGTGTTCCTACTGCTGCAGAAATACTTCGTACGCGGCATGATGGCGGGGTCAGTGAAGAGTTGACCGCCGCCCCGGGCTGCCGCGTGGCTCGTGGCAACTCCAAGGAGCCTCGCCAGGCTCAGCAGGGAAGCGTGGGATGTAAGGAGACCGATGGCCACGATCGCCGACGTCGCCCGGGTCGCCAAGGTGTCGGTTTCTACGGCGTCGCGGGCGCTGCGCGACAGTTCACAGATCTCGGAGGCGACGCGCCTTCGGGTGAAAGAGGCCGCACGCGAGCTCGACTACGTGGTCAACACCTCAGCTCGGCGCCTGGCCAGTGGGCGCACCGATGCCGTCGGCCTGCTTGTGCCCTACGTGACAGGATGGTTCTTCGGTCAGGCGATCACCGGTGCGGAGCAGGTGCTGCGAGCGGCCGGGTGTGATGTCCTGCTGTACAACCTGGTAGACATCGATGGACGCCGGAGCTTCTTTGACCGCATGCCCCTGCGCAACGTGGTGGGAGGGGCGCTGATCTTCTCCCTCGCGTTGAGCCAGGAGGAGATCCGCCAATTCACGCGCTACCGCATTGCTTTGACCACCTTGGGCGAGGCGACGGCGGAAGTCAGCTCCGTCATGATCGACGATCGCGCCGCCGCCGCCGCGGCGGTGCGTCACCTGCTCAACCTGGGCCATCGGCGTATCGGCCTGATCAGTGGGGAACTCGACCATCCTATGGGTTTCAAGTCCTCTCGCCTACGTCACCAGGGATACCGAGACGCACTGGCACAGGCTGGCATCGCTTCCGATCCCGCACTAGTCGTCGAGGCCGACTACACCGTTCAGGGCGGATGCCTCGCCGTGGCGCGGCTGATGAGCTTGGCTGAACCGCCTACTGCCATATTCGTGATGAGCGACGAAATGGCGATCGGGGCCATACACACGGCACGGTCCATGGGTATCCGGGTTCCGGAGGATCTATCGGTGGTGGGTTTTGACGACTACAAGATGTCGGAGCTGTTCGGACTGACGACCGTTCGGCAGCCCGTGCTGGCGGAGGGACGTAGTGGTGCCGAACTGCTGTTGTCTGCGCTTGGACAAGGGATGGACACACCGGTGCACAAAGTGCTGCCGACCGAGCTCGTCGTACGTGCCACCACGATGAGACTTGAGCCTCGCCCCTAGTCGGTGCCGTGATTCACGGCTCAAGGGTGGCCTTCGCGTGACCTTTGCGCGACAATTTGAGGGTGAAACGCGTCCTCGTGACCGGTGGCGGCGGGTACCTCGGGTCGAATCTGCTGCCGCGGCTCGCGGCGGCGGACTGGAAGGTGCGGGCCATGGGCCCGTACCCGCCGGGTCCTGACGCCGCCCCGCCCGTGGACGTTGAATGGGTGACTGGTTCCGTCCTGGATGAGACGTCCCTGGCCGAAGCGATGGCGGACTGCGACGCCGTGGTCCACCTGGCCGCGCGAATCACCCTGTGGCGACGCGACCCCGCGGCCTGGCGACTGAATACCCGTGGTCCGGCGCTGGTGGCGGCCGAGGCCCGGCGCCGTGGCATCCGCATGGTGCACTGCTCCTCAATCCATGCCCTGGATTGCTCCGCTGACGGAACTATCACCGAGGCGACGCCATTGGCGGGTGTGGAGCGCCCGCTTTACGATCGCTCCAAGGCCGTGGGGCAGCGGGCGGTGTTGGCGGAGGTGGCCAAGGGCCTGGATGCGGTGATCTGTCTGCCCACCGGAATCATCGGCCCGATCGACCGCGGTTCGCGTGTGAACGGGCTCATTCTCGCCGCCGCGCGGGGTCGTAAGGTGACGGTAGCGGGCGGCTTCGACTGGGTGGATGTGCGAGACGTTGCCGCGGGCATCACGGTGGCACTCGACTGGGGCAGGGCGGGGCGCTCCTACCTATTGAGCGGCGCACGTGCGCAGATCTCCACCCTGATGTCACTCGGCGCGATCCTGGCCGGACGGCCGCCACTGCGCCTGGCATTCCCTTTGGAATGGGTGCGGCCGTTGGCGCCCTTAGGGGAAGTGGTGGGTAGTCGGCTCGGCACAGACGTCTTCACGCCGGCCGCGCTCGGTGCCCTGGCCGACAGTCCGACGGTCTCCAATCGGCGGGCCCGCGAGGAACTCGGCTTCCTGCCACGGCCCCTGGCGATGACCGTGCGGGACCTACTGGTCTCCGCGGAGATCGACGTGTCCGCTGGGGTGGGCGTCGGCGGGCGCTGAGAGCCCGGCAGTCGGCCCGTTGCACGCAAAGAATCCGAGCGCGGAACGCGAAACCGCATGATGGCGCGGAAAACGGAAATGAGCTGGGTGCGCTTAAGGTGCTCCGGTGTGCAACGAGGGGCTCATTGCACACCGGAGCGGGAACACGTATTTCGGCCCAGGAAGCAGATCGTTGTAATTCCGCGGATAAGTCAGGGTGGGCGGTGCCGGGGTCTGCGCTATTGCGTGCAACTCACTGCGAGGTGCCGATGTTGAAGATCCAGCGGATGCCGAAGGGGTCCACGAGCACGCCGTTGAGGTCACCCCAGGGTGTCTCCAACAGCGGCTCGATGATCTGCGCGCCCCGGGCCAGGCCCTTCCAACAGTCGGTCAGACGCTCGCGCTCCTCTCCGTTCAGACATAGGGCGACGGCGGAGCCGACTGCCACCGGTTTCTCGGACAGCGGCCGGTCGGTTGCGCGCAGCACGAAGCCGTCCGGTGTGCGCAGCACGCCGTAGAGCACGTCCTGCTCGTGGCCCGGATCGGCGGGAACCTCCCAGGCGGCGAAGGTCTCAATGTCAAGCTCTCCGCCCAGGGCATCACGGTAGTAGGTGAGTGCCTGGCGAGCCTGCCCGGCGAAGCTGATGTAGGCGCTGAGGTCGGCTTTCATGCGTATCTCCTTGTGTGGCTTGTCGACGATTCCGGTGGCGGCACGAACCACGGCGGCCCTCGCCACCGGTTAGGCTCAAGCTTGGGGAAGAAAACCGGACGTCTTCTGTCATGGATGGGGAGAACAGATGCGGGCGGATCGGCTGCTGCGCATGATCTGGATGCTGAGCGGACGCTCCGCACCGACGCCGGCGACGGAGCTCGCTGATCGGCTCGATGTCAGCGTTCGTACCGTGCTGCGCGACGTCGAGGCCCTTTCCACCGCGGGTGTCCCGGTCTACACGCAGCAGGGGCGCGGTGGCGGCGTGAGCCTGCTGCCACACTGGCGCCCGGACCTGCTGGGACTAGAAGAGGAGGAAGCCCGGGCCCTGACCGCCGCTGCTTCGCTTGCCGGAGCCGCGGCCCTCGGCGTAGAGGACTCTCTGCGCCGGGCACTCGACAAGGCGGCAGCGTCCGCAGCCACACGAGGAGCACCCGAGAAGTCGGGGGTCGCGGTTCGTCTGGGGACCCGAGTGGTCATAGATCCTGAGGGGTGGCTGCCCGGCATCGGTGGGCGGTCGTGGCTGAAGGAGGCTCTGGCGGCTGTCGAGGGCGGATGTAGCGTTCGCTTCCGCTACACGCCGGGTCAGTCGGGCGCGACTCGGGAGGTGGCCAGCCCGGCCCTGGGCCTGTTGTGCGCGGGCTCCGACTGGTACCTGGTGGGACGCGCGGAGCACGGGACTCGTTTCTTCCGACTGGACCGCATTGACGAGTTGGAGACGTGCGAGGCCGACGGCGCGGGGTCGGCCTCGACGTCGGCGACCATGGAAGGTGGGTCCGGCAACCCGACCGGCCCCGGGAAGGTCGCGGCCGATGGACCCGTAGACACGCGGTTTGATCTGCTGGCCGAGTGGCATACCGCCCGCGAACGCTTCCGCTCTCGGTTCCACTCGCTGCCCGCGGTGTTGGAGGTGCGGCCAGATGCTCTCGGCCGGCTGCGCAGCCTGGTGCGAGTGGAGGCGATCGATGCCTGCGGGGAGCAGCCCGACATTGCCCTCGTCGATGGTGAGACTCCCGTGTCCTCGGCAGACAACTGCCCACCCTTGCGGGTGCGAGTGGTCTTTGCCGACGTCTCCCACGCCCTGGAGGTACTGCCGCGGCTGGCCGGGCAGGCGCGCGTACTTGAGCCACTCGAGCTGCGGGCGAGCATGCGCGAGCTGGCCCGACGGCTGGTCGTGGATTACCGGGATCAAGGCGCCTATTCGTAAGTCCCGACTCCGGGTGTTCCACGACCACCCCGGGTCGGGGGTTGTGCAGTGTACCCAAGGTCGTGAAATGGGCATCAGTGGTCACCGGTCGTTTCATGGCACACGACGGCGACGTCGCCTGGGGCGAGAGTGGTCGGCTCGGTGGCGTGTAGCTCCCTCCCGGTGAGCAGGTCGTTGCCCACCAGGGCGAGCCTGTGGGCAACGGCGTCGTGGTTGAGCAGCACGGTGTAGGCGCGGCCCGAGCCGTCTGTCGCATGGCGGGTCACCGCCTCCAAGTTGCGCGGGCGGCCGCCGTCGAGCGTCGCGGGCTTGTCTATCGGCAGGTCCAGCAGCGGATCCAGGACCGTCGCCAGAGCCCGCGGCTGGAGCACTACGGACACGTAGACAGCGGTTCCGCGACCGTAGTCGTGAACCGTGATCGCCGGCCCGGGGGTGGGTCCGTCGACCGCGTTCCAGACGCCACGCGCGCCCGCCAGGCGCAGGTGCTCGGACCAGACTGTGGCCGTGACCGCCCCGGCGTCTTGCGGTACTCCCGCCGCGGGGGTCGGTGCCAGCGTTACTTCGCACCCCTCTGGGATGGGACGCACCTCCTCGACTGTCAGGCCAAGCACGTCACGCAGCGGGCCGGGAGCGCCGCCCTCGTGCACGCACTCCTCGTCGTCGACGACGGCGAAGAACGGCAGGGCGGCGAACCGCCCTCCCCGGTGGACGAAGGCGGCGACATTGGCGGCCGCCGCGTCAGAGATCAGGTAGGAGGCGGGCGCGAGTACGACGTCGTAGCGGCCGAGATCTGCCTCCGGGTGGACGAAGTCGACGGTGGTGCCGCGGTCCCAGAGCCATTCGTACACGCGGCGCATCTGTTCGCGGTGTCGCATGAGTACGGACGGGCGCCAGGCCAGGTCCTGCGCCCAGAAGGAGTTCCAGTCCCACAGCAGTGCCACCCGGGCGCGAACCTCGGTGCCGCGCAACTCGTCGAGCCCGGTCAGTTCCCCGCCCAGCGCACACACCTCGCGGAAGACGCGGGTGTCGGTGCCCGCGTGCGGGACCATGGCCGAGTGGAACTTCTCCGCGCCGCGGCGGGACTGCCGCCACTGGAAGGCGAGGACGCCGTCGGCGCCGCGGGCGATATGCGCCAGGGCGTTACGCCGCTCCTCACCGGGCATCTTCGCCCGGTTGTGCGGCTGCCAACTGACTGCGGAGACCGCATGCTCCATGAGTATCCAGGGCCGGTTGCCCGCGAGCGAACGAGTCAGATCCGATTCCATGGCCAGCCAAATCTGGGACTCTGGGCTGTCGGCCTCCAGGTAGTAGTCGGTGGACACGACGTCCATATCCTGTGCCCACCGCCAGTAGTCGTTGGCGGGGCAGTTGGTCGCCATCAGGTTGGTGGTCACGGGTGTGCGGGGAAAGTGCTTGCGGATGATGTCCCGCTCCGCGGTGAAGCGCGCCAGCAGCGAGTCCGAGGTGAAGCGGGCGAAGTCGAGCTCGCAGGTGGGGTTCAGGGCGGTGCCGGAGTGGCGTGGAGTCGTCACCTCCGACCAGTCGCCGTAGAGCTGTCCCCAGAAGGCGGTGCCCCACGCACGGTTGAGCTCATCCAGGCACCCGTAGCGATGCTTGAGCCAGTCCCGGAAGGCGGCCTGTGACGTCTCGCAGTGGCAGTCTCCGCCGGGGGCACCGTATTCGTTGTGGACGTGCCACATAGTGACGTGGGGGTTGCCGGCCACGTGGGCGGCGACGGCGTCGGTGATGCGTGCAGCGGCCGCGGCGTACGCCGGCGAGTGCGGGCAGCAAATGCCCCGCGACCCCCCGTTGCGGTAGGTGCCGTCGGCCTCCACCAGGCGCGCCTCGGGATGGGCGCGGTAGAACCAGGACGGCGGCGCGGCGGTGGGTGTGGCCAGGTCGACGTCGATACCGGCCTCAACAAGCAGGCCGAGGACCTCGTCGAACCAGTCGAAGCAGAACTGTCCGGGTGCGGGTTCGAGCAGGGCCCAGGACCAGATGCCCAGGCTCACGGTGTTCACCCCCGCCTGCCGCATAAGCGCGACGTCTTCCCGCCAGATGGAGGGGTCCCACTGCTCGGGGTTGTAGTCCGCTCCGTACAGCACCTTGGAGCCGGGGACGGTGGCGGTCGGGCGCGACGGATCCGAGGCTGGAAGCGCGGGTGTTGCGGTCATTGCGAACTCCACTTCTGGGCAGGATGTGGTTGAAATCGGGTGCGATGGATCGCAACCGACTAGGAACGATCACAGTATAGATGGTTGCAGCAGAGTCGATTTATGTGGTGTCGATCCGCAGCTTGACAGAAAAGCCGTGGAGATGGAGACTGTGATCGTGCACAGGTGGTGCCGCAACGTCTGCAGCACCGGGACGCACTCTGATGGGAAGGAAGACAATGTTGCTCCGCAGAGAGTTTCTGGCATTGGGGACGAGTACGGCGATCGCGGCGGCTCTGGCTGCGTGCAGTTCCTCTGACTCCGCCGGGCAGGCGTCCACTGCCGGCGGCCAAGAGATCGACACCGAAACCGAGATCACGCTCAAGGTGTGGGAATCACTCCTCGGCCCGGACGAGTTCATCAAGCAGGCCGGCGAGAAGTTCACCGAGAAGTACCCGAACATCACGGTGGAGTTCGTCAACGTGGAGATCGGCGACGCCGCCACGCAGATCCCGCTCGACGGCCCCGCCGGCAACGGCCCGGACGTCTTCGCGGCACCGCACGACACCCTCGGTGACCTGGTCACCGGCGGGCACGTCCTGGCGGTATCCGACGTCGACACGCTCAAGACCAACGTCGTGGAGTCGGCCATCACCGCCGACACCTGGACCGACGAAACCGTGTACGGGTACCCGGTCGCCGCGGAGACCTACGCGCTGTTCTACAACAAGGACCTGGTCGACAACGTCCCGACGACGCTCGACGAGCTGGTGTCCTTCACCCAGGACTTCAACGCCGTCAACGACGGCAAGTACGGCTTCGTCATGGACGTCGGCAACTTCTACTACACCTTCCCGTTCATGACGCAGGACGGCAACCGCCTGTTCGGGGAGGACGGACTGGACGAGACCAGCCCCAACCTCAACACGGACGCCGCCGTCAAGGGCTTCACCGCATTCCAGGGACTGCGGGACATCCTCCCGATCGCTGCCGCCGATCTGGCCACCGATACGGTTGACGGGCTGTTCTCCTCCGGGAACGCCGCCATCCATGTATCGGGCCCCTGGAACGTCAAGAACTTCACGGAGAAGGGCATCAACTTCGGTGTGGCCCCGATGTTCGCCCTCGACGGCGAGTCCGACCCCGCCACCACCTTCTCCGGCATCCGCACCATGTTCGTCTCGGCCTACACCGAGCACCCGGCCGAGGCCGCCGCCTTCGCCGAATTCCTCACCACCCCGGAGATGCAGCAACTGCGCGCCGACATCACCGGCATGATGGGCGTATCCACCTCGGAGCTCACCTACGACGACGAGTCCAACGAGGGCTTCGCCGCACAGATGGAGCACACCTTCGCCATGCCCAAGATCGCCCGCATGTCCAAGGTCTGGGACTCGCTGAACGCCGCCTCCGCGAACATCTGGAACGGCGCCGACGTCGCTACCGAGCTCGACTCCGCCCAGCAGGCCGTGCTCGCTGACTGATGCCCCCGGGCCACGGCCAGTCAGCGGCCCTCTGCTCCCCGGAGCGGGGGGCCGGGTTGCGCGCCACCCGCATCCGCCCACCAAACCCACCCCATGACCCCGAAGGGGCGCTACCGATGACAACCGCCGAAGCCGTTACCCAGACACCACGCCGTGCACCGGCCGTCGACCCGACCCGCGTCCGGCTGCTCAGCATGCTGTTCATGGGGCTGGCGCACCTGACTGTGCTGCGGCAGCGTCCCAAGGGGCTCATGTTCGCCGCCGTCGAGGTGCTGTTCCTGTGCACGCTGCCCATTACGGTGGGCAAGCTGACCGACCTGGTGACCTTGGGCAGCCCGGCGCCGCAGCTCGCCGTTAAGGACCGACCGAACTCGCTGTTCATGCTCATCGACGGCATCACGGTCCTGGCGGTGGTGGCGATATTCATCGCGCTGTACCGCATGTCGGTGGTATCCGCCCGCCGCACTGCCCGCGACATCAACCTCAACGGGTTCGAGCCCGTCGGCGAACGGCGGCGCAATCCCTTCACCGAGCTCACGAACCGCGCCTTCCCCGTCATGGGCCTGGCCCCGACCTTCGTGCTGATCGTCTTCTTCGTGGTCGTGCCACTCGTCTTCTCGGCCCTGGTCGCCTTCACCAACTACTCCTTGCCGTCCCACATTCCTCCGGCGGCGACGATCGACTGGGTGGGGCTGGAGAACTTTCGGCGCCTGTTCGGCGGCAATGCCATCTGGACCGGGGCGCTCGCCCGCGTGTTCATCTGGACGATCGTGTGGGCGCTGTTGGCCACGACCACCTGCTACGTCGGCGGGATGATCATGGCGGTGGTGCTGCAGAACTCTAACCTGCGCATCACGCCGCTATTTCGGGCGATCTTCATCCTCCCGTACGCAATCCCCGGTGTCGTCTCGCTGCTGGTGTGGCGCAACCTACTCAACGGCGCCTTCGGCACTGTCAATCGCACCCTGGAGGCGCTCCACATCATCTCGGACCCGATCCCGTGGCTGAGTGATCCGTGGCTGGCCAAGTTCGTCGTCGTACTCATAAACCTGTGGTGCGGATTCCCGTACTTCATGCTGCTGGTGACGGGTACGATGACCTCGATCTCCCCCGACATCATCGAGGCGGCCCGCATCGACGGTGCCAGCTCCTGGCAGATCTTCCGCCGCATTCAAGCGCCGATCATCCTGTATCAGACGATGCCGCTAATCATCATGAGCTTCGCCGCGAACATCAACAACTTCGGCGCGATCTTCTTCCTCACCGGAGGCGACCCCTCGGTGAGCGACTCGGTCACCACCGGCGCTGGCGGCACCGACATCATGGTGTCCTGGATCTACAAGCTCACCGTCAACCTGCAGCAATATCAGAACGCCTCGGTACTCGCGATCATGATCTTCATGATCATCGCGCCCTTCGCGATCTACAACTTCCGCCAGACGCGGTCCTACAAGGAAGGTGAGCTGTGATGGCTCAGATGAATCTGCCCGCTCCCGTGGGGGCGCCCGCCGCAGGCGGAGACGGGGTTCAGGGCGTCGGGGCGGATCGGCGTCCGCGGCTCGTGCGCCGAATCAACACGATCGTCCTCGTCGTCTTCCTCACCCTCGTCGCAGTCGTCGTGCTCTGGCCCGTGATCCATATGGTCGCGGCGGCCTTCACCCCGGGGCAGTCGATCTCCAACATGCCGATCGTCCCCTTCACCGAGGGGCTGACCACCGAGCACTTCGCCTACATCTTCACCTCGACGCAGTACCCGCGCTGGTTCCTCAACACCCTGATCATCGCGCTGCTGACCACCGCTGGCACGCTGGTCTTCGCCTCCATGGGAGCGTACGTGTTCAGCCGCTTCACCTTCACGTTCAAGCGCCCCTTCCTCATGAGCCTGCTGGTGCTGAACGTGTTCCCGTCCTTCGTGGGCATGGTGGCTATCTACGTGGTGCTCCTGCGCATCGGCGCCCTGGACACCCTGTGGGGGCTGGTGCTCGTCTATCTGGCCGGCAACCTGCCCTACACCACATGGATGGTGAAGTCCTACATGGACAACATCCCCAAGTCCCTGGACGAGGCCGCACGCCTCGACGGCGCCTCCAACTTCCGCGTCTACTGGAACATCATCCTGCCGGTCGCCCGCCCGATCCTGGTCTTCCTGGCCATCACGAGCTTCACCCAGCCCTGGATGGACTTCATCTTCCCCAAGATGGTGCTCCGCTCCTCCCAGAACCAGACCATCGCGCTGGGGCTCATGTCATTCGTTTCGGACAAGAACAACTTCTTCACGAACTTCGCGGCCGGCGCCCTCCTGGTGGCGATCCCCTTCGTCATCTTCTTCGTCTTCACCCAGAAGATGCTCGTATCGTCTCTCGCCGGCGCCGCCGTCAAGGAGTAGCCTCCAGCGGAGGAAGGGAGCCCCCAGCCATGCCCCCAAACGCCCATCGACGGGCCACCATCGCAGACGTCGCCCGCGCCGCCGGCGTATCCCGGGGTACCGTCTCCCGTTACCTCAACGGCGGGCACTGGGTCTCCCCGGAGGCGCAGCAGGCCGTACGGAAGGCCATCAAGGACACCGGATACATCGCCAGCGCGACGGCTCGCCAGCTGCGCACCGGCCGCAGCCGCACGGTGGCCTTCCTCGTGGACGAGGAGCCCGCGATCTTCTTCGCCGACCCCAATTTCGAGGTGCTCGTCGCCGCCGTGAGCGATGAACTGGCCGCCCGCAACCTGTCGATGGTGGTGCTGCTGGCCGGCAGTGAGGAACACGCCGACCGGGCGGTCGACTTCCTGCGCAGCGGTGCCGTGGCAGGCGTCGTCACCGCGTCCGTGCACGCCCGCTACCACACGCTGGAGAAGATCGTCGACGCGGGGGTCCCGGTGGTCAACTGCGGCTTCCCGCGCACGATGGCCGATCGCATCAGCTACGTCATGGCCGACGAGGTCATGGGCGGGACTCTCCTCGGCGAGCACCTGGTGGCCAGCGGCGCAACCCGGATCGGCGTGGTCGCGGGCCCCGAGGACTCTCCAGGCGGCACGCTCCGTTTGGACGCATTCCGGGAGGCGGTAGGGGAATGCCTGCCGCCGTACAACATCCGCTTCGGCGATTACACGCGTGCCTCCGGGCGCTCACTCACGGCCGACCTGCTCGACGACGACCCCGCCATCGACTGCATCTTCGCCGCCAGCGACGTGATGGCGGCCGGCGCGTTGGAGGAGCTCCGCGGCCGTGGCCGCGCCGTCCCGGACGAGGTGCTACTGGCGGGCTTCGACGACTCCGTCGCTGCGCGGCAGACCTCGCCGAAGCTGACCACGGTGCGTCAGCCCTTCGACGTCATCAGCAGGCAGCTGGTCGACGTGCTCATGCGTGAGGTCGACGACGGCGTCCGCGCCGCGATCACGGTCCCGGTCGAGCTCGTCGTACGCGAAAGCACCAGTCGTTAGCCCGCCCGTTCACCCAGCCGCGCCCGGCGAACCAGTTTGCGCAGCTCGTCCACCGTGCGTCAGCGCTGTTGCCCCCGTGCCCCAGCTCTTGGATCCGTCGTCGGCCTGTATGAGGCGGCCAATCGCGGACGACAAGTATTCAGGCTTCACTGGCGCTCATGAACCTCATGATGAGTCCGCCAGGTGAGGTTAGGCGACGGTGGACCCGGACACGATGAGGTGACCGGGAATCTTCTCAACTCCGGGATGCAGGTGGCCCTCCATCGCCTCGCGCAGACGTTTGGCCGCGATTCGGCCGATGCGCTCGAGACCCATATCGATGGTTGTCAGGCCCGGTCGACAACCTTCGACGACCACCCGCCAGTTGTCATGCCCTGTTACTGCTACGTCTCCGGGCACGTTCACACGATGGTCGCGGAGGTAGTCCAGCGCGCCACGAGCGATCTGGTCGTTTCCACACACAATGCCGTCAACGGCCGGATCCCGACTCAGGAGCGCACGAGTGGCACTGCGTCCCCACACCTCGCTCCACTCGCCATACAGAGGGCTTCCGCCAACGAGTTCCAGCCCCGCTTCGGCCAGCGCGGCCAATGATCCAGCGGCGCGGTCGACTGATGCGCCGTAGTCTTGGTCCCCCTGGATGATCGCGATATGCGACTTGCCCTGGGCGATGAGGTGCTCGGTCGCCATGTGGCCAGCTAGGACATTGTCTGCGACGATGGACGTGTCGGAGGGGTCGACGGACGGCGCATAAGCGTAGACAACTGGTACGGGGATCCGCTTACCCAGGGAGGGGCGCGGGTCGGGGCGGGCGCCAACAACAACGAGCCCATCCACCCTGCGTTCGAGCATGCTGGCGAGGTGGTGCTTCTCGCGGATCGAGTCACCTCGTGCGTCACAGAGCATGACGGAGACCTCGTTCACGCCGAACGCGTTCTCGATTCCCATGAGCAGAGGGATCGAGAAGCGACCCACAAGATCGTGGGTTATGAGGCCGACGGTGTTGGTCCGACCGGTCGCGAGGCTACGCGCGACTGTACTGGGGGAGAACCCGAGACGCCGGGCGGCTTCACGAACGCGGGAACGGGTCGAGGGACTCACTCCGTCGCGGCCGTTGAGCGCCTTGGAAGCAGTCGAAAGGGAAACGTTTGCCCGGTCGGCAACGTCCGCGAGCGTGACGGGACGGTCAGGATTGGCCTCACTCCCGGGTTGAGCGCGACTTTCGAAAGTGGCTGCGCGTGTCATGGGGAGACCGTACCGCTCCAGACGTCGCTGCACAAGTGCCGGAATGTCGCCTAAAGATGCCCATGACAGCGAGGTTGACCAGCTACTACAGCCCGAAAGACTCCCGCTTGCGCTGAAACCTCCGAGCAAGTAATCTCGGTTTCGCAAGCGCTTTCTATGACGCGAGACACGGCTGGTACATGGAAGCGCTGGACCCGCTCAATGTCGAGATGGAGATACTCATGAGCACTCGAATGATGACCCGTCGCAGCCTCGTACGGACCACCGCAGTCGTCAGCGCCCTCGTTGCCGCCGGAGGCTTGACCGCGTGCGGCAGTAAGTCTGGTGGTTCCGGCGCTTCCGAGGACGTCGATATTCCGGCGGAAGGTACAGACGACGGCACCACCCTCACCATGTGGTCACGTGCCCCCTTGGAGCGCCAGGTCAACAACGCTGTCGACGCCTACAACGCCGGTCACAAGAACCAGGTCAAGGTCGAGCTCCTTCCGAACGACGACGTCGAAGGCAAGGTCGGCGCCGCCATCCAGTCCGACGGTCTTCCCGACATTCTCGCCGGCGATGTCGTCCGCATCCCCTACTGGGTGCAGCAGGGCGTCTTCCGGAACATGACCGAGCAGATCAACGGCCTGAACAACCTCGCCAATCTCCAGCAGGGCCACATCGACGCCGGGACGGTCGACGACAAGAAGTACACCCTTCCCTTCGTCACCGACATCTCGGTGATGGTATGGAACAAGGACCTCTACCGCGAAGCTGGGCTGGATCCGGAAGTCGGTCCCACCACTCTGGCGGAGTTCAAGGCCCAGGCGACCGCTGTCGCCGGGCTCGGCAAGGACAATGTGGCCGGAACCTACACCCTCGGGTCGTCCGGCGGCGGCTTGACCTTCACAATCTTCCCCATGCTGTGGGGCAACGGCGAAGAGGTTCTCAGTGAGGACGGGATGCAGTCCTACATGGCCTCCGCCTCCGCTAAGCGGATCTATTCCGCCTTCAACGACCTCGCGAAGCTCGATGGAGGCATCGGTGCCGGCTCTCAGGAGGAGACCGGGGCCACCTGGACTGCGCCCTTCGCCGAGGGACGCGTCGGCGTCATGCCCTACGCCTACACCTCTGTGGCGGCACTCTTCGACACCGCGGACTTCGAGATCGGTGTGTGCGCCATTCCGGGCATCGACGGTGGTAGCTCGACCTTCCTCGGCGGCGACGCCATTGGCATCTCGCGTAACTGCACAAATCCTGCTCAAGCCTGGAACTTCATTTCCTGGCTCATGACCGACGAGGCGCAACAGCAGGTCTTCGCAGACAACAATGACACTGCGTCCTCGCTGACGGTGCTCGATACCGGCTATAAGGATGCCGACGAGCGCACCCGCATTGCCAATGCCACTATCGCCAACGGACGCACCCCCGTCGCCGTCAATTACGCCGAGGCATTCAACGCCGCCGGCAGCCCCTGGCAGCTACTGATTCAAAATGCTATCTGGGGTGATGGTTCACAGATCGATGCCCAAAACGACGCCATCAACGCGGTCCTCGCACAGTGACCCCGGTTCTGCGTCAACTGCCAGCTCAAAGGCCAGCGCTGTCCGGTGTCGTCCGAGACCTGTGTAACGACGATGTCGGGCCGCATCCCAAGCTCCGGAGTACTTATGATTCAGCACAAGCCGTTCTTTGAGGATGAGCAACGGCACCGGCGTGCAGTGCACCGTCAGTGGTGCCGTGGTGGTGCCTTCGTTGCCCCCACAATCATCATGCTCGTTTTCTTCTTCATCGTGCCGATTGTGCTCGTCGTCGTGATGTCGGTGTCGAGGTGGACTTTGCTGGGAGGGCGTATGGGCGTCGCATTCCCAGACAACTTCAGGAGGGTATTCTCAGACCCGCTGCTCGGGCAGTCGGTCATCTTCACCCTCAAATACACGGTCGTCACCACAATCATCCTTCAGCCGATAGCCGTAGCCCTTGCGCTGCTCATACAGCAGTCGCGCCGATGGAACTCCATTGTGCGTACGGTCGTTCTCTTGCCCGCCGCGCTCGGAATTGCCTCGGCATCCCTGCTCTTCTACGCCATCTACTCTCCGCAGGTAGGACCGGTGACAAAGATCCTGGACGCCGTCGGATTGGCAGATGCCGGGACCTCGGTCCTCGGTACGCCTAATGGAGCGCTCGTCGCGACAGTAGTCCTCGTAGTGTGGCGCTTCACCGGTTACTACATGATCCTCACGTTGGTGGGGGTGCAAGCAATTCCTAACGAGGTCTATGAGGCCGCCAAGATCGATGGGGCGGGACCCTGGAGGACTTTTACTGATGTAACTTTCCCTCTGCTCAAGCCCACGCTTGCCATGACAACCATCATGTCCATCACCGGATCTCTGCTTGCCTTCGATCAGTTTTTCATCCTCACGAAAGGCGGCCCCAATAACGCTACGATGACGGTTGTCCAGCTCATCTACAAGTACGCTTTCGAGACCAAACGCGATCTTGGTATGGCCGCGGCTCTTTCGGTTCTCGTCCTTGTGGCGCTCGTGGCGATCAATGCGATCCAGCTCAGGGCCATGGGTGTGAGTGACTCGGAGGAGGAGATATGAGTGCCAAGAAGCTGAACAAGGGCTTATACTATCTAGGTACGGGCCTGCTCGTGATCTGCTTCGTCGTCCCGCTGATATGGGCGCTTGTCGCGTCGGTCTCTCCGCAGGCGGGAACCTCTCAGACGAGTGGCTACGGCTTCGGAAACTATGCCAAGCTGTTCACCTATGGTGCTGGATTACCCGCCTACCTCACAAACTCAGTGATCATCTCGGTCGTGTGTGTTGTCGTCACGCTTGTAGTGGCGACGAGCGGCGGATACGCGTTCGCCAGGTACCGCTTTCCTTTTAAGAACACTCTGTTCGTGTTGGTGTTGTCCGTCATGATGGTCCCGTATGCCGCGCTGCTCATCCCGCTTATTGTGTGGCTGAAGGACCTTGGCTTGTCGAACTCTCTCGTCGGCGTTGGCTTGGTCTTGGCGCTCTTCCAGCTGCCCTTTTCCATCTTCATGATGCGCAATGCGTTCTCGGCGTTGCCCCAGGAACTTGAGGATGCCGCCCTCATTGACGGCTGTGGGCCTCTGGCCGCCTTCCTGCGCGTCATGCTGCCTTCCGTCGTTCCGAGCTTGGTCACGATCGGCCTGTTCTCCTACCTTGCAGCATGGAACGACTTCATGGTTTCGCTGTACTTGCTCAATATGGACCACTCGCCTCTGCCTCTAGCACTAGTTAACATGCGCCAGCAGACGATCGGAGTCATCGACTACGGGCTTACGACGGCAGGCGTCGTCGTCCTGACTCTGCCCGCCTTCGTTCTCTTTCTGGCGCTCCAGCGCTACTACATCCGAGGTATTACCTCGGGCGCAGTCAAGGGCTGAACCGGCCTCATTCCAAAGGACCACTACCATGACCGTCACTGACACCGCGCCAAGCCCCGTAGCCGCCGTGAAGACACAGGTTGTCCCTACCGTCGGCGCCATCCACTGTCTCGCGCCGCTCACAATGGACGAGGTGACCTTCACCTCCGGCTTTTGGGCGGATCGCCAAACTACCAATGCCTCCGGCACCATTCCCCATTGCTTGGCGTGGGAGGAGCGGATCGGCTGGATTGAGAACTTCGAACGCGCCCGAGCTGGGACAATCGCTGGCCATCACGCGGGCTTGTGGTTCGCA
This sequence comes from Actinomyces sp. Z5, assembly GCF_003287795.1. NCBI lineage: Bacteria > Bacillati > Actinomycetota > Actinomycetes > Actinomycetales > Actinomycetaceae > Actinomyces > Actinomyces sp. Z5. The sequence continues at coordinate 9,486 of NZ_QMIN01000020.1, read as the reverse complement.
GATTCGGACGTTTATAAACTGATCGAAGCCATGGCCTGGGAGGTAGGTCGCGTTGGAGGCAACCGGCAGGGGCGTGCGCTCGAGACCGAGATTCAACGACTCGGTGCGATAATCGAGGCAGCTCAGGATGACGACGGCTATATCAACACCCGATACGGGAAACCTGGCGTCGAAGACCGTTACACGAACTTCCCCATGGGGCATGAGTTGTACTGCACCGGGCACCTCATCCAGGCGGCCATCGCGCGCCTGCGTTGCGGGAGGAACGCCGATGATGTCATCGTCCGGACCGCCCTACGCAATGCCGACCACGTTTGCGCCACTTTCGGAGTTGGTGGCGTCGAAGCCGTCGGCGGTCACCCCGAGATTGAGGTCGCGCTCGTTGAGCTCTATCGCGCCACCGGCGAGCGCCGTTACCTTGATCAGGCGCAGATCTTTCTCGATCGCCGCGGACACGGCCTGCTTGGGGACTTCGAGTTGGGGCGGGAGTACTTCCAGGACGACACCCCGGTACGCGAGGAGGTAGTTGCCCGCGGCCACGCGGTGCGTGCCCTCTACCTCATGGCCGGTGCCATCGACGCTGCCATGGAACGCGGTGACCGTGATCTCCTGGGTATCGTCCGCGCGCAGTACGACCGCACACTGGCGCGGCGCACGTATCTCACTGGCGGCATGGGTTCGCGCCACGAGGGTGAGTCCTTCGGCGACGACTATGAACTTCCCACCGACCGTTGCTACTGCGAGACCTGTGCGGGCATTGCCTCGGTCATGGTGGCTTGGCGGCTCCTGCTGGCCACCGGCGACGTCCACTATGCCGACGTGATCGAGCGCACTCTCTATAACGTTGTCGCTGCTTCCCCGGCAGCGGACGGCCGCTCGTTCTTCTACGCCAACCCGCTCCAGGTTCGTGTTCCTGGAAAGGAGGTGGCCGCCGGGAAACCGTCGTTGCGGTCCGGGACGAGCCTGCGCGCCCCGTGGTTTGAGGTCTCGTGCTGTCCGACCAACATAGCCCGCACGCTCGCTTCACTGGCCGGTGCGAGCGTCACCCGCAGCGTGGGGGCCGACGTAGCAGTGCCAGAAATCCAGGTCCACCACCTCACCTCGATGAACGTCAGCACGACAGTAACTGCGAAGTGTTGCGGTGATCAGTGCGACGGCGCAGCGGCCGCCCTTGCTTTCCACCTGCGCACCGACTATCCGACCGACGGCCGCATTGTCCTGGTCATTGACGAGGCGCCCGCTTTTCCCGTGCGTCTCGCGGTGCGGATCCCCTCATGGGCGAGTGGAGCGGCCAGACTCGACGGTGCTGTCGTCAAGTCGGCCACGGGTTCCGGTTATGCAGTCGTCGAGGGAGTCCTAGTAGCCGGTGAGGAGCACATCCTCGAGCTACCCATGGCGCCACGTGTGACGCACCCGCACCCGCGCATCGACGCCGTGCGCGGGCAGATAGCCATCGAGCGTGGGCCGCTCGTCTTGTGTGCCGAGTCTGTCGACCTTCCCGAAGGTCTGACCACGGAGGACATTGAGGTCGCTCCGAATGCTGGGCCGATCCTCGACGCCGCAGGACGTGTAACGATAGAGGCGCGTCCAGCTATGACGGCGAACGACTGGCCTTATGACTACAATTTCGCGTCCGGCTCCGGGTCCACATTCGCCCTTCCGCTTGTGCCCTACTACTCGTGGGGAAACCGTGGCCCGGCCACGATGCGAGTGTGGCTGCCGCAGTCGATATCGTGACGTGGCGTCAACAGGCGGGGGCCGCGCTCGCGTTATATGGGGCTCTTACAACCGCCCGCAGGCACCGACCCGCATGAGGCGGCTAATCGTGTGTGAGCGCCCGGCGCACCAGTTTGCGCAGTTCATCCACCCAGAGCACCAGTGAGGCCATGGCCACGGCGACCGCCCAGTGCGCCAGGTCCAGGCTCGCCGTGGAGAAGGCCGCCTGCAGGAACGGCACCTCCACCACCGCCACCTGCAGCACCACGCCCAGCGCGATCGCGCCCCACAGCCACTTGTTGACCAGCAGATGCCGGAAGGCGGAGACAGTCTCCGAGCGCGAGTTCACGGTGTTGAACAGCTGCGCCAGCACCAGGGTGGTGAAGGCCGCCGTGCGCGCCGTCGCCAGATCATCCACGCTCAAGGACGTCTCAATCAGCCCGCCGGGCAGGAAGATGTCGAGGGTGCCCAGGGTCGCCGCCGCCATCACGGCGCCGATCAACAGCACGCCGCGCCACATGGCGGCGTCGATGACCCGCTCGTCGGGGCGGCGCGGAGGCCGCGCCATGACGTCCTCCACGCTCGGGTCCACGCCCATCGCCAGGGCGGGGCCGGAGTCCGTGATGAGGTTGATCCACAGGATCTGCGTGGCCACCAGCGGCAGCACCACCCCGGACTCGGAGTGCCCGCTCAGTCCCACGGCTCCGGCGAACACCACGCCGCCGAACACCGTGAGCACCTCACCCATGTTGGAGGACAGCAGATACCGCAGGAACTTCTTGATGTTGTCGAAGATCCGGCGCCCCTCCCGCACGGCGTCCACGATGGTGGCGAAGTTGTCGTCCGACAACACCATGGTGGCGGCCTCCTTGGTCACCTGCGTCCCGGTCACGCCCATGGCCACGCCGATGTCGGCGGCCCGCAGGGCGGGGGCGTCATTCACGCCGTCGCCGGTCATCGCCACCGTCTGCCCCTGCGCCTTCAGGGCCCCCACGATCCGCAGCTTGTGCTCCGGAGCCACCCGCGCATACACGTTCACCCTGCCGACGGCGTCGGTCAGGGCGGCGTCGTCCATGTCGGACAGCTCCCGGCCGGTAAGCACGCGGGCGCCGGGCGCGGCGATACCCAGGTCGGCGGCGATGCGTCCGGCGGTGGCGGGGTGGTCTCCGGTGATCATGAGCACGCGCACGCCGGCCCGGTGCGCCTCGGCGACGGCGGCGGCGGCCTCCGGGCGGGCGGGGTCAATGATTCCGACGACGCCGGCCAGCGTCAGCCCCTGCTCCAGGTGGTCGAAGACGCCGTCCGTGCCGGCCGCGGCGACGGCGGCAGCCTCGTCGGCGTCCAGGTCCCGGTAGGCCACCGCCAGGGTGCGCAGGGCCCGGCCGGACATGTCCGCGATATGCGCGCTGAACTCCGCGCGCGCCGCCGCGTCCAGCGGCTGGTCGACCTCGCCCACGCGCACGCGGGTGCAGCGCTCCATGAGCACGTCGGGGGCGCCCTTGGCCATCAGGATGGTGGTGCCGTGCTTGGCGTCCGTGTACAGCACACTCATGAGCTTGCGCTCGGAGGTGAAGGGCACCATGCCCACGCGAGTGAAGCGGCCCTCGCGGCTGCCCTGCGTGCCGAGCTTCAACTCCGCCACCAGGAAGGAGCCCTCGGTGGGGTCGCCGACGACGCTCCAAACGCCGTCGTCCTCGGACAGCTCGGTGTCGGAGGCCATGGCCCCGCCGGACAGCACCACGGTGACCTCCTCGCGCAGCGCGCCCGTCAGCGGCTCGCCGTCGGGGTGACCGTCGCCGTCGGCGTCGGGGGCGACGTGCCCATTGGGCTCGTAGCCGATGCCGGTGACCACGGTGGACCCGGAGGCGGTGACCACCTCCTGGATGGTCATCTCCGAGCGGGTCAGGGTGCCAGTCTTGTCCGAGCAGATGACCGAGGCCGAGCCCAGGGTCTCCACGCTGCTGAGCTTCTTGACCACCGCCCGGTGCAGCGCCATCCGCTGCACGCCCAGCGCCAGCACCACCGACAGGATCGCCGGCAGCCCCTCCGGCACGGCCGCCACCGCCAGTGAGACGCCCAGCAGCAGGGCGTCGATGAAGGAGTCCGCGGTCCGCTCCGGCGTGAGCGCCAGCAGGGTGGCCACCACGACGACGGCGATGGCCACCACGATCCCGCCGAGCATCTTGGACACTCGGGTGATCTCCCGCTCCAGGGGCGTGTCCTCGTCCTCGACGGCGTCGAGCATGCGGGCGATCGCGCCCATCTCGGTGGCCCCGCCCGTGGCGGTGACCACGGCCTGGCCGGAGCCCTGGGCCACGGAGGTGCCCCGGTAGACCATGGCGGTGCGGTCTGCCAGGTCGGCGTCCGCGGCGACGGCGTCGGCGCGCTTGGAAACGGCGTCGGCCTCCCCGGTCAGGGAGGATTCGATCACGCGCAGGGAGGCGGCGGACAGCAGGCGGGCGTCGGCGCCCACCTGGTCGCCCTCGCCCAGGATCAGCACGTCGCCGACCACCAATTGGGCCGAGGGGATGGACACGCGCGCCCCGTCCCGCAGCACCGTGCTGGAGGCCTGGGTCATGGCGGACAGGGCGGCGACGGCGTCGGCGGCCTTGTTCTCTTGCACGAAGCCGAGCACGGCGTTGAGGGTGATGACCGCGAGGATCACCAGGGCGTCCACGGGCACGCCGTGCGCGCCCTCCAGCACCCAGGCGATCACGGAGATGACGATGGCGAGGATGAGCAGGTAGACCAGGGGGTCGGCGAACTGGGCGAGGAAGCGGCGCCAGGCCGGCACCGGCGGCTTGCGCGGCAGTTCATTCGGGCCGTCCGCCGCCAGGCGCGCCGCGGCGTCGGCCGAACTCAAGCCGGTGCGTGCATCAGTTCCCAGCGCTGCGGCGACCTCCTCGCCCGGGAGCGACCAGGGCGCGGCAGGAGGCGCGGCGGGGGCAGTCATCCGTGCAGTCACACACGTATCTCACCAGTGTCGACCCCCGGCGTCGAGTCCCGTTCGCCACTAGCGCCGCGTCCTCGATTTTCGGGTGGAGTCCACCGCCGTCCCAGCGTTCTTCGAGGCCGGAGCGGGAATGTGAGCCCCGTATGTGACCCATCCGGCTCCGACGCAGAGAGAATTGTGGGGAGAATAGACGCATCTGACAGCTCAGGCGGTAGCCCAAGGCCGCCCCGGCGTGATGTGATGAACCTGGACCAAGCTGCGGACAGGAATGAGGAGCGCATGGCAGACTCCGCGAATCAGGGCGGCGCCCGCCCCACGGGGCGCAAGCTTGCCCAGGCGGCCAGCGCCGGGCATGTGACCAAGGCGCGCAAGGGTAGGAACTCGAGGACCGTCAAAGACGGTAAGCGACCCGCGGGCCGCGAGAGCAAGCAGGCAGACGCCGCGGCGTCGGGACGGCGTCGGCGGATCAACTACCCGCGCGCCGGCAAGGGGCCGATCCACCGCTGGCTGCCCAGCTGGCGGTTCGTGCTGGGTACCTTTCTGTTCCTGATCGTGCTGGCCGTGGCGGGCTTCACCGCCGCCTACGCCTTGATCAAGGTGCCCGAGCCCAGCGAGTTCGCGCAGGCGCAGACCACCACGGTCTACTACGCCGACGGCACCACCGTGATGGGTGAGTTCGCGGAGATGGACCGCACCATCATCGACACCAGTGAGTTGCCCGACTATGTGGGCAACGCCGTGGTGGCTTCCGAGGACCGCAGCTTCTACTCGAACAACGGCATCGACCCCAAGGGCATTGTCCGCGCCTTCGTCAACAACATGCGCGGCGGCGCCCGCCAGGGGGCCTCCACCCTGACCCAGCAGTACATCAAGAACTACTACGTAGACACCACCAGTTCCTACTCCGGCAAGTTCAAACAGGCGATCATGGCCATCAAGATCGACCGGGAGATGAGCAAGCAGGAGATCCTGGACTCCTACCTCAACACCGTCTACTTCGGCCGCGGCGCCTACGGCATCGAGGCGGCCTCCGAGGCGTTCTTCGATCACCCCGCCTCCGAGCTGACGGTATCGGAGGCCGCGCTGCTGGCGGGCGTCCTGCCCTCGCCGAGCAGTCTGGACCCGGCCCTGAACCCGGATCAGGCCGCCGTGCGCTGGCAGCGCGCACTGGACTTCATGCTTGAGGACGGCTACATCACCCAGGAGGAGTACGACGCCGCCGAGTTCCCCGAAACCGTCGCCACGCAGACGAAGGAGACCTACGGCGGCTCCACCGGCTACCTGCTGCAGATGGTGCGCGCCGAGCTGGAGTCCGACGCCGGCATGGAGGCCGAGGACATCGACACCGGCGGCTACAAGATCGTCACCACGATCGACAAGGAGGATCAGGACGCCGCCGTCGCCGCGGTCGAGAACCTGCCCGAGGGGGCCTCGCCGAATCTGCATGTGGGGCTGGTATCCATCGACTCCTCCACCGGGGGGATCCTCGCCCTGTACGGCGGCGAGGACTACCTGACCAACCAGGTGAACTCCTCCACCGACGCCGTCGCCCAGGCCGGCTCCACCTTCAAGCCCTTCGCGATGGTGGCCGCCCTGGAGAACGGGGACACGCTCGCCAACGGTTACAACGGCGACTCGCCCATGGTCATCGATGGCGCGACCTTCCAGAACTACCAGAACGTCTCCTACGGCTGGTCGGATTTGGTGAAGGCGACCGCCAACTCGATCAACACCGTCTACCTGCAGCTCAACCGGGATGTCCGCCCGGACGTGACCAACGAGGTGGCGGTGCGCGCCGGCTACCCGGAGGACACCCTGGGCCTGGACGCCTACGTCCAGAACGTCCTCGGTTCGGCATCGCCGCACACGGTTGACATCGCTACGGCCTACGCGACCTTTTCCGCGCAGGGCACCAGGCACGACACCCACATCGTCGACACGGTCACCAACTCCGCCGGGTCGGTCGCCTACACCGGTCCCACGGACGGGGAGAAGGTCTTCTCCGACGACGTGATGGCCGACGCCACCTACGCGATGCAGCAGGTGGTCAACTCCGGTTCCGGGACGACGGCGCTCGCGCTCGGACGCCCGGTGGCCGCGAAGACGGGTTCCTCCTCGGACAACAAGTCCGCCCAGTTCGCCGGGTACACCCCGCAGATCGCCACCGCCGTGACCCTCTATCAGACCGGGGAGGACGGCTCGGAGGAGTCGATCACGCCGTGGGGGTACTACGGCGAGATCACGGGTTCCACCTACCCGGCGGACATCTTCACCGAGTACATGACCACGGCGCTCGCGGACCTTCCGGTCGAGTACTTCCCCGAGCGGACCGCCGCCTCCTACTACGCCGGCGGTCTGTACGGCACCCCGGCCCCGGTCGCGCCGGCCGACACCTCCACCGGTGGCGACATCACGACCGAGGAAGACGCCGAGGAGCCGCTCGAGGAGGAGACCGACGCCGAGGAAGAGGCGGACGCTGAGGAGAACGAGCAGCAGCAGAACCCCGATGACCAAAGCACCGGTGGCGTTGGCCAGAATGACGACTCCGGTGGCACCGGCGGTAGCTTCGACCCGGGCACCGGCGGCACCGGGAACACTGGCGGCGGCACCGTTCCAGAAGATGGCTCGGACCAGAATGACGACTCCGGCAACGGGTACGGATACGGCCCGGGCGGCCAGGGTCAAGGCAGGCAGCAAGGCGGAAACAACCAAGGCGGTGGCCAGTAGCCGGGCAGGCCTCCGCCACCCGGCGCGTGGCGCACCGCACGGCGGGCAGCGCCGTCGTCGCCTTTCGGCCTACCGGCGCCCTCGGGTATGGTGACCGACGGACTGCCTGCCCGTGCACGCACCCGCGTACACGGCGGTGCGGTCGAACGCATCACCCTCCTGTCACGGAGAGACCGTGACCGCTTCAGACCAGAGGAGGTGGGTACAAAGTATGCGTCATTACGAGATCATGATCATCCTCGCACCCGAGACGGACGAGCGCACCATCGCTCCCACGCTCGAGAAGATGCTGCAGGTCGTCCCCAACAACGGGGGCACCGTGGACAAGACAGACATCTGGGGCAAGCGTCGCCTCGCGTATGACATCAAGAAGAAGTCCGAGGGCATCTACGTGGTCGTCGACATGACCACCACGCCGGAGATCGCCCAGGAGCTCGACCGTCAGCTCGGCCTGAACGAGTCGGTGCTGCGCACCAAGCTGCTGCGCCCCGAGGCCTGAGCGCGAACCGGAACGGAGACAAGCAATGGCCGGCGATACCGTCATCACGATTATCGGGAATCTGACTGCGGACCCCGAGATGCGTTTCACGCCCTCGGGGGCGGCGGTCGCCTCCTTCACCATCGCCTCCACTCCGCGCAGCTTCAACCGGCAGACGAGCCAGTGGGAGGACGGGGAGACCCTGTTCATGCGCTGCTCGATCTGGCGCGACGCCGCGGAGAACGTGGCCGAGTCGCTGACCAAGGGCACCCGCGTGATCGCGCAGGGTCGCCTGCAGCAGCGCTCCTACACCACCCGTGAGGGCGAGAACCGCACGGTGGTGGAGATGCAGGTAGACGAGATCGGCCCGTCACTGCGCTACGCCAAGGCGCAGGTCACCCGCCAACCCCGCGGGGGTGGTCAGGGCGGCTTCAACCAGGGCGGTCAGGGCGGCGGCTACAACGCCGGCCAGCAGCAGGGCGGTTACCAGGGCTCCCAGGGCGGCGGCCAGCAGGGCGGCTACAACCAGGGCCAGGGATCCCAGGGCGGTTACAGCCAAGGCGGCCAGCAGGGCAGCTACAACGCCCCGGCCGGCGGCGCCGCGGACGACCCCTGGGCCACCGGCGGCACCACCAGCTTCGGCGACGAGCCTCCGTTCTAAGCCAACCTCGCTAAACGCGGTACGCGCCGCGTCGTCATACGCCCGGCTCGACCGGGTGCACAGGCGCCTCCGGGCGCCCACCACAATCTCGCAATAGACCCACGGGCCCTACCCGGCGCCCGAACCAAGGAGTACCACCATGGCGAAGCCTCAGCTTCGTAAGCCCAAGAAGAAGATCGCCCCGGTGAAGGCCATCAAGGTCGGCACCATCGACTACAAGGACACCGCCACGCTGCGGAAGTTCATCTCCGACCGTGGCAAGATCCGCGCCCGCCGCGTCACCGGCGTCTCCGTGCAGGACCAGCGCAAGATCGCCAAGGCCATTAAGAACGCCCGCGAGATGGCCCTGCTGCCCTACACGAGCTCTGCCCGCTGATAGGAGGCGCAACAACATGACCACCAAGCTCATTCTCACGCACGACGTGACCAACCTCGGTGCCGCCGGGGAGGTCGTTGAGGTCAAGGACGGCTACGCCCGCAACTACCTCGTGCCCCGTAAGCTCGCCACCCCGTGGACCAAGGGCGCCCAGCGTCAGATCGACCAGATGGCCGAGGCCCGCCGCAAGCGCGCCATCAACTCCCTGGAGCAGGCCCAGGAGGCCCGCGCCTGGCTGTCGAGCAACGTCATCACCGTGACCGCCTCCGCTGGCGACAACGGCCGCCTGTTCGGTGCCGTCACCACGGCGCAGCTGGCCGACGGCGTCAAGGAGGCCGGTGGCCCCGCCATCGACCGCCGCAAGATCCAGGTCGTCCCCCCGATCAAGTCCACCGGGCGTCACAGCGCCACGGTGCGCCTGCACCCCGACGTCGTCGCCCCCCTCGAGGTCAACGTCGTCGCCGCCCGCTGAGCCGGGCAGCAGCCGATACGAACAAGCACGTCGTAGCCGACGCGCCGCCCGGCGCGTCGGCTACGACTTTTGTGTGGGCGGCACGTCGGATGGAGCATCGGCC
>NZ_QMIN01000019.1:0-9024 GCF_003287795.1 Actinomyces sp. Z5 | reverse complement strand
AACCCATGAGACTCAACCGTCCCAGAAGTCATGAGACTCAACCGTCCCAGAAGTGTGGAGACAGCACAGTACCTCTGGGTGCCGAACCGTCGCAAGACAGTACGAATCATCGGAGCAAAGGTACGAACCGTCAGGCCCCGCATCGGCCTGCGCACGCACCCCGAACACTGCCGGCCCAGGCATCAATGACAAGGCCCGACCCCTGCACCCCAGCCGACAGCGCCAACCCCCACCGACCACACCCTCAAACGCGAAGAGCCGGTTAAGGGGCTGTCCAGCGAGGCGCCGGTGGGTCCCGCGCAGGGGCTCGACCACCCCGGCGCCATCTCGCTGGACAACGTACTGACCATTCCTACGGCGTCGCTCGGCCGCATTGTCGGCTACCTGGGCGAGGAGCAGGAGCACATGCTCGCCCGGGCGATGGTGCTCGCCTTCAACCTGGAGCTGCCACTGCCCGGTAATCGGTGAGCGGCTCCCCCAGCTAGATCCGACGCGCAGGCTCAACAGTGGGAAGACCGGAGGCGCCGGCGGTACGCCGACGGTCGGCACGAGGACCCTCCCGCGATCAGGGACGCACCCCCAGACCGAGCGGTACAAAACTCTGTCAAACGATTGCGTGACGTCGAGGTCCCAACGGGCTTAGGCTGACATATGTAGTGCAGCTCACTTTCCCTTCCATCTCGACGAGGAGATCCCTATGGCAGAGCCACAAACCACAGCAAGCTCATCCGCTGGCGGCCGTGCCACCCAGGAGGAGGTCGACGCCTTCTTCGCGCCGCCCACCAAACCGGTCAAGCCGTTCTTCATCGCCGCGTACGTCCTGGCCCAGCTCTTCTTCTTCATCGCCCTCATGGGGCCGGCGGTCGTGGCCATCCAGACCAAGGCCATGGCCATGTTCCCCACCGATTCGGCGGCGCAGGCCAACGCAGTCTCCCAGATCGCCGGTCTGGGGGCCCTGGGCGCGGTCTTCGCCAACGTGATCTTCGGGCAGATCTCCGACCGCACCATGTGGCGCTGGGGACGGCGCCGTCCCTGGCTGGTGATCGGCATCCTCGGCATGACGGTGGGCCTGGTGATCATGGGCCTGACCAACACTGTCCCCGCCGTCGCCGCCGGCTGGCTCGTTGCCCAAATCGGCGCCAATGCCGCCCTGGCACCCTTCGTGGCAGTGCTATCCGACCAGGTACCCGAGTTACAGCGAGCTCGCGTCAGCTCCATGATCTCCATCGCCCAGAACCTGGCCCAGCTCATCGCCACCTGGTGGGCCGGCGCCATGGCGACCAGGCTCCCGATGCTGTTTATCGCCCCAGCCATTCCGGCCATCCTGGTCATGACCTGGTTCGCCTTCGTCCTGCCGGACAAGCAACTGACCATTAAGCCGCCGCGACTCGATTTCATCGGCCTGCTCAAGACCTTCTGGGTCAACCCCGTCAAGCACCCCGACTACGCCCTGGCCTGGGCTGGCCGCTTCCTCATCACTTTCTGCGCCTTCTCCTTCACCACCTACCGCCTCATGTACCTGGTGCACCGGGTCAGCCTAACCGAGGCCGAAGCGCGGAACACGGTGACAATCTCCGTGTTCATCTACACCTGCTTCCTCATGGCCGCGAGCTTCGTCGGCGGGCAGCTCTCCGACCGGCTCCACCGCCGTAAGGCCTTCGTCTTCGCCGCCTCCGCACTATTCGGCGTCGGCACGCTCATGCTCGCACACACCACCACCGTATCCGGGTTCTACATGGTGGAGGCCATCATGGGCCTGGCCTACGGCGTCTACATCTCCGTGGACCTGGCCCTCGTAGTGGACGTCCTGCCCAACCCGGACAACGCCGGCAAGGACCTGGGCGTGTTCAACATCGCCAACGCCCTGCCCCAGTCTCTCGCCCCGTATATGGCACCGCTCTTCCTGGGCATCGGCTCACCGGAGAAGATGAACTACCCGGCGCTGTGCTACTTCGCCGGCATCTGCGCCATCATCGGCGGCGTGCTGGCCATCTTCATCAAGAAGGTGAAGTAGCCGGGCGCAACCGACACCATCATTCCGAAACGATCCCCCACCCACCTCGTCGGGACGGGCGGACACACAGCTCCACCGCACGCGACCCTGGTAATTTGGCGCCGCACCGCCGGCGGCCCGCGCACCGCCCAGCGACATCAGCGTGAAGGAGCCCCGTGTCCGCCCGTCTCGGCACTTTCAACGACCGGCTTGCCGGCGTCGCCGACCGCCTGCGCCGCCGCTGGGAGCTCGGCTACGGCGCCTGGATCCTGGGCGCGCTGGCATTCGCCGCCTGGACCGTCCTGGTTCGCACCGGACTCACCGACCGCCTCGACGCCGCCCTGACGGTGCCCATGCTGCCACCGCGCTCGGGACGGGGGCAGGTGCTCGAGGCGATCTCCCTGCTCACCCACCCGGTGCTGATCTACACGGCCATCGCCGCGGCCGCCGTCGTCACCTACCAGCAGCGCATGCGGCGCCTGTCGACCGCCCTGACCACCTCCCTGCTCGGCCTGCCACTCCAGATCGCCATCGCCACCTGGATCGACCACGCACGCCCCTCCTCCGCCTTCGCCGACTCCCTGTCCTACCGCGGCTTCGCCTACCCCGCCGGGCACGCCGTCGCCATGACCGTGGCCGCCTGGGTGCTGGTCACGCTCACGCGGGCCCACCGCCGTCCCACCTCCCAGGTGCGCCTGTGGCGGCTGGCGGGCGTGGTCGCCGTCGCCGTCACCTGCGCGGGCCAGTGGGCCATGGGCCTGCAGTCCGTCTCCGACCTGATCGGCGGCGTGCTACTCGGCGCGACGGTGGCGACCTTCTCGCTCAGCGTGGGCGGAACCGAGGAGATCCTCGCGTCCTGGGCGCATATCGGCCTGCCGTCTACCACCGTGGACAAGCGCGCCGCCATCGTCTACAACCCCACCAAGTTCGACGACCTGTCTCTGCTGCGTCGGCGCGTGGAGTCCGAGGTGCTGGCAGCTGGCTGGCAGCCCACCCTCTGGTTGGAGACCGCCCCCGAAGACGTCGGCCACGAGCAGACCCGCCGCGCCCTGGCCGCCGGCGTCGACCTGGTGCTGGCCGCCGGTGGTGACGGCACCGTGCGCGCCGTCTCCAGCGAACTGGCGGGAAGCGGCGTGCCCATGGCGCTGCTGCCCACCGGCACCGGCAACCTGCTGGCCCGCAACCTACAGGTGCCGCTCGACACCGACGCCGCCCTGCGCCTGGCCCTGTCCGGCCCCACCCGCGCCATCGACGTCGTGCGCTGCACCTGGGACGGCGGCACCGAACGCTTCGTGGTCATGGCCGGCCTCGGCCTGGATGCCCGCATCATGGCGGACACCAGCGAGGATCTGAAGAAGGTGATCCGCTCCGGCGCCTACGTGGTGGCCGCGGTGCAGAACGCGGTGCCGGACCCGTTCACGGTGCGGGTGGAGCTCGACGGCGACGACGACAGCGGCGCCGGCGCGGGCGCCCCCACCGCCTCCGCCGAGCACCGAGTGGTCATGGCGCTGCTGGGCAACGTCGGCACCATCACCGGCGGCATGACGATCTTCCCCCACGCCGCCCCCGACGACGGCCGCGTGGACCTGCTTCTCACCGGCCCCAACCGGATCACCGACTGGGCCAAGGTCGGCGCCGGCCTGCTGATCGGCCAGGACGTCGACGGCCTCAGCCACCACCAGGCCCGTCGGCTGACCCTGACCACGCCCGAGCCGGTCCCCTTCGAGCTCGACGGAGACCCCGTGGGCCGCACCCGGAAGCTGGTCGCCGAGGCCGAGCCCGCCGCACTGCGCGTCGTCGTCCCGCCCGCCTCCACGTCACACCGCCAAGGCGGAGGCACTCATCTAGACTGAGGCGGTCAGCCGTCGACCACAAGCAGGAGCCCCATGCGTTCACGCCTCACCGTCGCACTCGGCCGTACGGCCCGCACCCTGGCTCGCCTGCGCGGCGGCGGCTCCGGTGGCACCGCCTTCCCCGGCCTGGTCATGGAGCGCACGGACCCCGGCTTCCTCGCCCGCACCCTGGACCGGCTGCCGCACGGGGTGGTGCTCGTCTCCGGCACGAACGGCAAGACCACCACCACCAAGATGGTCGTCCAGCTGCTGCGCGACCAGGGCTTGAAGGTCTTCACCAACCGCACCGGCTCCAACTTCGTGCGCGGAGTGCTCGCCGCCCTACTCACCGAGGTCGACGCCGCCGGCCACCTGGACGCCGACGTCGCCGTGCTGGAGCTCGACGAGGCCCACGCCGTCCACTTCGTCCGCTCCGTCAGGCCGCGGGCGGCGCTCATGCTCAACGTCATGCGCGACCAGCTCGACCGCTTCGGCGAGATCGACTACACCGCCTCCCTGCTGCGCCAGGCCGCCCTGGCCACGCGCGACGTGGTGGTGGTCAACGCCGACGACCCGCGCCTGAACGGGGAGCGCTTCCTGGGGGGCCTGGCCTCCCGCACCGCCGCCTTCGGGGTCGGCCCCGCCCTGCGTTCGGTTTTCCTGTCCGACGACGATCTGCGTACCGAACAGGCGGACGCGGGCGGCGCACCCGGGGCGCTCGCCGACGACGCCGTCGAGTCCACCGCCGGCGCCGACTCCCCCTGCCCGGCTCCGCGCGTGCGCCTGGTGGCGCTGGCCGGCAACGAGGCCACCATTGAGGTGGACGGCGCCGAACACCGGGTCGCCTTCGCCATTCCGGGCATCCACAATGTGCTCAACGCCTGTGCCGCCCTGACCCTGGTGCTGGAGGTGCTTGGCGACCGGGCCGACCTGCCACGCCTGCTGGCGACCCTGTCCGAGATCCGCCCGGCCTTCGGCCGCGGTGAGGTCATCACCCTGGACGGTCGTCCGGTGCAGCTGTCCCTGGTGAAGAATCCGGCGGGCTTCCGCATGAGCCTCATGTCCGCGCCCACCGCCCAGGCCGACGCCACCAGTCGGACCGACACCGTGGATGCCGGCAGCGCGCCCAGCACCATTGCAGCACCCGCCGCGGGCCGGGGTCGGCCCGACGAGCTCATCATGATCGCCATCAACGACGAGTACGCCGACGGCCGTGACATGTCCTGGCTGTGGGACGTGGACTTCACCTCCCTCAAGCGGGCCGGGGTCGCCGTCGTCACCGGGGTGCGCGCCTGGGACATGGCGCTGCGGCTGCGCTACGACGAGGTACCCGTCGGCGTCGTCGAACCGGACCTGGAGGCCGCCCTGGACGCCCTGCGCGCGCGTGCCGCCGCCGAAGACCGCCCCATGCGCGTGTACACCACCTACACCGCCATGTTGGCCCTGCGTGCTCGCCTCGGGCGGCTCACCGAGGTCGAGGAGGTCATGAAATGAGCACCGCCCCCACCGTCTACAACCACACCGGCTCCGGCCCCGCCCGCGGCCACATCCGCGTGCTGCAGCTGTATCCGCGGGACATGAACATCTACGGCGACTGGGGGAACCTGCTCACCCTGGCCCGCCGCGGCCAGTGGCACGGCTACGACGTCGAGCTGCACTCCTACAACCCCGGCGACGAGTTGCCGCAGGAGGTGGACCTGGTGCTGGGCGGCGGCGGCCAGGACTCCGGGCAGGAGCGCATCAAGGACGACCTGGGCCAGATCGGCCCGCGCCTGCGGCAGTGGGCGGCCGACGGCGTGCCGATGCTGGTCATCTGCGGCCTGTACCAGTTGTTCGGGCACCGCTTCGTCACCGGCGAGCGCTCCGAGATTCCCGGGATCGGGCTGCTGGACGCCGAGACGGTGGCCGGATCGGGGCGACTGATCGGCAACATCGTGCTGGACTCCCCCGAGTTCGGCCGGGTGGTCGGCTATGAGAACCACTCCGGACTGACCACGCTCGGCCCCGGCGCCGAGCCCCTGGGAACGGTGCGCTCCGGGGCCGGCAACAACGGCAAGGACGGCGCGGAGGGGGCCCGGTTCAAACACGTGATCGGCACCTACCTGCACGGCCCGATCCTGCCGAAGAACCCCGCCGTGGCCGACTGGCTGCTGCAGCGCGCGGTCGAGTTGCGCGGTGGGGCCTGGGATCCGCTGCCCATCGACGACGCCGACGCCCGCCGCGCCAGCAACATCGCCGCCGCCCGGCCGAGGTGACGCGCCGTGGCCACGCCTGAGTTCATCATCGAGCTGCGCAAGAAGATCGGGCACGACCAGCTGTGGCTGCCCGGCGTCAGCGTGGTGGTGGTGGCCCCGGACGGGCGGCTGCTGCTGGGGCGGCGTTCCGACAACGGCGCCTGGGCGGTGGTCTCCGGCATCCCCGAGCCCGGGGAGCAGCCGGCCGCCGCGGCCCGGCGCGAGTGCCTGGAGGAGACCGGCGTCGACCCCGAGATCGTCGGTGTGGCCGGGGTGAGTGCCGGAGAGCCGCATGTGTTTGCCAACGGGGACCGCTGCGTGTTCATGGACATCACCTTCGCCGCCCGGGCGGATGCCGCCGCGGTGGCGCGGGCGCATGTGGCCGACGAGGAGTCGACGGCGGTGGGCTGGTTCGCGCCGGATGCACTGCCGACCCCGCTGGTCACCTCCACCCCGGGGCGCATCGACGCCGCCCTGGCGTGGCTGGCCGACCCGTCCGCCGGCGCGCGCTTCCGGTGACGGGCTCCTTGACGCGGCTCCGGTGACGGACGACGTCGCAGCGTCGCTGTTGCGAGCCTTTGTCCTCTACTGCGAGCCTTTGCACCCTGGTGTGCGGCAAATTCCTGCACACCAGGGTGCAAAAGCTCGTAACAGACGGAGCCACGCCCTCCAGTCAGGTGCTCACACAGGCGTCAGTCCGGTCAGACGTCGATGGGGCGCAGGAGCTGGGGGTCGGGGAGTTGGCCGTTGATGATGTAGTCGTGGAAGACGGGCACGGCCTGCTGGCCGGTGAAGATCTCTTCGGGGTGCAGGTGGATGGTGTAGGGCTCGGGCGAGCCGTTGTCCCAGGACAGCGGCACCCACCGGTCCGGATCGGCGACGGGTTCACGCGCCAACACGTAATGAACATACGAGCCATCCGGGTCGGGTACGCGGGCCTCGATCGTCATCGCCCGATTCGACCCGGCCGCCTGCATGTACCGCATCCGCTCAGGATCATCGTCGGGAAGGTCGTCGGGGACATCGATACCCTCTGGAATAGGTTGAACTCCTAAGGCGAAGATCGGTCCTCCGGTGAAAAAACTCGGATAAGTCAGGTCGTGTGCAACATCATCTGCGATTCTCTCGGGAGTCTGAGGCCGCGTAAAAACCTCAAGCCTCCCGGAGTGGTTATCAACGGTCCACGTAACGAAGTTACTCATACCCGGGGCCTCCTTGGGTTGTTTAGCGGTTGCGGGCTACTGCTTCGGTGCCCGTAGTGTCATTGTCTCGGTGATTTCGATGGTGCGTCCATCCGGCAGCGTCACCCGGGCAGGATTGTCCGGCGAGACCATGCTGTCGAACGGCTTCTGCTGTACTCCCCGGCGTGCGCTGCCTGACTTGACCTCGACGGGAGCCGGACAGGGCAGGGTGGCCCGCCCCAGGGGGGCCCGCCCCAGGGGCGCGTGTCAGCGCCCGGGGCGGGCCTTGGAACCACAGTCGGTGGGGGTGGAGCGGGTGCTCAGGTGTTCCTGGGCCAGGTGTTCAGGATGGTGGGGTAGGTGTCGGGGGTGCCGTAGGTGAACACCGCACCGTTGGCGGTCGGGTAGGAGGCCGTGGCCAGGGCACCGGCCTGCGCCCAGTGCGGCGAGGAGGCCGGGAAGAACATCTTCCACCCCTGCGAATAGTCATACGGCTCAGGATGATCCTTGACAGGCTGATCCTCACGGGAAAGGCCCCCGATCTCCGGCTCCAGGATATCCGCGCCAATGGCGACCAGGCGATCCGCCAGGGACTCATCACCGACGATCAGATCAGCGAACTCACTACTATGGAAATCAAGCCTTACGCCGCCGGTGTCGGGCTGCCACCCGCCGATCCTTACCATGATGGAGGCGCCGTCGGCCCGGTCCACATCCCCGGAAAACAGTGAGAACCTGACGCCTGACAGGTCGGGTTTGATTTTGGTGTGCATGACGGCGAGATACTCCTCCAGGGTGGTGATCTCTGGGTTTGCCGCGGCCTTCGCCTTAGACATGGCGGTCTCGCGCCACGGGTCCAGGGTGGGGTGCAGGCCCCGCAGCTGCTGGATCAGCTCCCAGGACCGCGCAGCCTCCTCCTCCATGCGCTCCTCCTGCCCCGGACGACGCATCCTGAACGAAAGCTCCCACTTCACAACCATGTCCAGCACCATACCGTCGGTGGCCAATGCCGTAGGCGGGTACAGACCCGGTCAGACGTCGATGGCGCGCAGGAGTTGGGGATCGGGGAGGCGGCCGTTGATGATGTAGTCGCGGAAGACGGGCACGGCCTGCTCCCCGGTGAAGATCTCCTCGGGATGCAGCTGGATGGTGTAGGGCTCGGCCGAGCCGTTATCCCAGGACAGCGACACCCACCGGTCAGGGTCCGCAACCGGTTCGCGGGCCAGCACGTAGTGGATGCAACCCCCTCCGCCGTCCGGGTTGGGGACGCGGGCCTCGATCGTCAACGCCCGATTAGACCCAGCCGCCTGCATGTACCGCATCTGCTCGGGGTCATCATCAGCCAACTCATCAGGAAACCTCACCCCCGCGGGAAGAGGTTGAACCCCTAAAGAAAAATAGGCGCCTTCAGTGAAGTACGTGGGGTAGGTGAGCTGTCTTTGCATCTGGTCGGCGATCATCTCCGGGGTCTGTCGGACCTTGAACCGCTCGCCCCTCCCGTGCTGGGCATCCACATTCCAAGTTACGAAGTAATTCACTATTCGCTTCCTTTCATGCTCTGAGGCGGTTGGTCAGTATTGCCTGGGTGCTTGAAGGAGTTCGACCTCGGTGATTTCGATGATGCGTCCGTCCGGCAGCGTCACCCGGGCGGGGTTGTCCGGCGAGACCAGGCTGTCGAACGGCTTCTGCTGTCCTCCGTAGCGTGCGCTGCCGGGCTTGAGTCAGGCAAGACAGGGCGGCCCGCCCCAGGAGCGTGTCAGCGCCCGGGGCGGGCCGCCCTGTGA
>NZ_QMIN01000116.1:0-2586 GCF_003287795.1 Actinomyces sp. Z5 | reverse complement strand
ATGTCCTGAGACATAACAGGTACGAACCGTCGTCGTTCATGCCGAACCGTTGCTGCTACCTGACGAACCGTCACCGGAACGCACGAACCGTCCATACCCACAACGGCGCCGACGACGTCCTCATCAACCCGAACACGACCTCATACGCCCGAGAACGACCTCTGAGCGGCCAAAACGTCCTCATCGGCCCCAAACCCTCCCGAATGTGGAGGGTTTGGGGATGAAAAGGTCGTGTTCGACAGGCCGGCACCCGCCGAACACGACCTCGCCAGCCCGACGTCGTCCTCCCGCACCCAAACACGACCACCCCACAACAACCCGCGGGCCCGAACCACCACCCCCACAAACGGTGAGAGCCTGGAATGTCAAGATCCGGGACAAACGCGCCGGCAGCTGCCGTGACGGCGTTGAAGATCGTTGAAATCATGCGGACTCTCAAGCGGACCACGTCGCTCCGAACGCCGTTTGTCCCGAATCCGGACACTTCAGCCGACTTCAGTGCGAAGCACCCGTACCTACGCACCGGGTCGCACCGCTCAGGCCCAGGCACGCACCAGACGCACGATGGCGTCCGCGACCTCCTGGTCCTTGCCCTGGTAGGTGTGGCCGGTGCCCTGGATCAGCACCAGTTCGTTCGCCTCCGGGTCGGCGGTGTGATCGTTGATCGTCGCCAGGAACCCCGCCGGGTCGCCATAGGTGAACCGGTCATAGGTGCCGATGAGCATGGCGCCGGTGTGCCGCATGGCGGCCACCTGACTGAAGTCGGCGTCGGCCTCCACGTGCACGTTGTCCAGGATGTTGTCGCACAGCCACTGGCGGGCGGTCTCCGCGCGGCAGGGAACCCAGCCCATGAGCGGGAACGGCAGCCGCTGCTCCCCCAGGCCGCGGTCGACGTAGTCGCGCACCACGGCCCGCTCCTGCGCCGTGACCTGGTTGGTCAGGTGGCGCAGGTTCGCGGGGCTGAGCAGGAGGAAGTGCTCCACCCGCTCATCGTGGTGGCGCGCCAGGTAGTAGATGACCTTGTTGGCGCCCAGGGAGTGCCCGGCCAGGATGATTCGCCGATAGCCGGCGGCCTCCGCGTAGTCCAGCCAAGCCCCCAGATCCTCGTCGGTGAAGGCGAAGTCCTCGTTCCACGAGCCGATGACCTCCTCCTGCCCCGTCACCGCGTTGGTGCCGGGGATCTCGTTGAAGGCGTCGTTCGTCTGCGCGTACACGAAGTCGATGCCGGCCCGGTTGAGGGTCCGCCCGAAGGTGACGTAGAAGGGGTTGGAGTAGAAGTTCCCGTGGATGCCGGTGATGGCGATCACCACCGTGTCCGCGGCCTGGGCCGGGAGCAGGGCCCCGTCCAGCACGCTGCCCCGCCGGGTGGTCACCGTCAGGGCGCGCGGGCGGCGCAGCCCCGGCATCTCAGTAGTCCTCGCTGCGGTAGCGGGGGCTGAACTGCTTGGAGCGCGGATAGAAGTCGGTCCCCATCCGGGTACCCTCCAGCATGGCCTGCGTGTAGCGGTAGGTGTCGGCCTTGTCCCAGTCGAAGGTCGTCTCGATCTCGTCCTCGCGGCCGGTACGGATCAGCTCGATCAGGTGCGGGTTGAGCAGGACGCTCTTGCCGATGGCCAACAGCTCAGCCCAGCCGGTGTCCCAGGCGCGAATCATGTCGTCGGCCGTGTACAGGTTGCCGACGCCGATCAACGGCATCCGCCCACCGATGCGCTCGTGCAGCAACTGCATGCGGGTCAGGGAGGTGTCCGCGCCCCGACGCGCCTTCTTGTAGAAGTCCCACAGGGACACGTGCAGGTACTGCAACGGCTTGTCCACCAGGGCGTCGACCAGGGCGAAGGTGTCCGCCATGGTCAGGCCGCGCTCGCCGGGCTCCTCCGGGGAGAAGCGGTAACCCACGATGAAGTCGGGCCGGTCGTGCCGACGGCGCACGGCGTCGACGGCGTCCACGACCGCCAGCGGCAGCGCCATCCGCTTCTCGCGCGACCCGCCCCAGTCGTCGGTGCGCAGGTTGGTGTTGCCGGAGAAGAACTGCTGCACCAGCCAGCCGTTCGCGCCGTGAATCTCCACGCCGTCCAGGCCGGCCTCAAGGCTCAGCTCGGTGGCGCGGGCGTAGGCGTCTACCAGGCCGCGCACCTCGTCGTCGGTCATGGCCCGCGAGCCGGCGAAGGGAGCCGTTGTGGGGGAGACGACGTCGTGCCCCTGGGTCATCTCCCTGCGGGCGTGCAGCCCGGAATGGGCCAGCTGGACGACGGCGAGCGCCCCCTGGGCGTGAGCGATGTCCGCGTACTCCTTGAGCGTGGCCAGGTGCCGGGAGTCGAAGGCGTTGGGGGACTCGAAGCCGATGCCGCCCGGCGCCACATTCGTGGACGGCACGATGAACAGGGAGAAGCCCTTGAAGCGGTCGTTCCAGAAGCGGCGGGCGGCGTCGGTCAGCTCGCCGTCGGCGCCCGAGTCGTAGATCGTCAGCGGCGCCACGACGAGCCGATTCTTGAGCGTCACGCCGTTGTTGAGTTTGTTATGTCTCAGGACATCGGTGACAGTTCTGTGTCAGGACATCGGTGACAGTTCGTGGGTTGTTGGGGGTGA
>NZ_QMIN01000115.1:77360-89456 GCF_003287795.1 Actinomyces sp. Z5 | reverse complement strand
CGTCTCGGGCAGCACCGAGGCCCGGTAGGCCTCGTCCTGCTGGGCGAACCACTCCAGGCAGGGGGCGGAGACCACGCGGGTGGGCGTGCCCTCGGCCTGCAGCACCTCGCGGGCGTCCATGGCGACGCCCACCTCGGAGCCGGTGGCGATCAGGATCGCCGCGGGGGCGACCTCGGCGCCGGCGGCGTCGGTGGCCTCGGCCAGCACGTAGGCGCCACGGCCGACGCCGGCGCGGGCGGTCTCGGCGTCGGCGTGCACGGTCAGGTTCTGCCGAGACAGCACGATTCCGGCCGGGCCCTCCGGGCGGCGCAGGATCTCCGCCCAGGCGGCTGCCGTCTCATTGGCGTCGGCGGGACGGACGACGGCGAGTCCGGGGATGGCGCGCAGCGCGGCCAGGTGCTCGATCGGCTGGTGGGTGGGGCCGTCCTCGCCCACGCCGATGGAGTCGTGCGTCCAGACGAAGATGGAGCCCAGGCCCATCAGCGCCGCCAGGCGCACGGCGGGACGCATGTAGTCGGAGAACACCATGAAGGTGCCGCCGTACGGGCGGGTCAGGCGGTCCAGGGCGATGCCGTTGAGGATCCCGCCCATGGCGTGTTCACGGATGCCGAAGTGCAGCGTGCGCCCGTAAGGGCCGTCGCCGTCGGCCTGGGCCAGGTCGGCGGGCAGGAAGGAGGGCTCACCGGCCATGGTGGTGTTGTTCGAGCCGGCCAGGTCGGCCGACCCGCCCCACAGCTCCGGGGCGACCGGCGCCAGGGCCGTCAGTGTCTTGCCGGAAGCGGCGCGGGTGGCCAGGGCCTCCCCGACCTCCCACACCGGCAGTGCGGCGTCCAGACCCTCATCCAGCTTGCCGGCGCGCAGGCGCTCCAACAGGGCGGCCTGCTCGGGGGAGTTCTGCTGCCAGGCGGCCAGGCGGGCGTCCCAGTCGGCGCGGGCGGCCGCGGCGCGCTCGGCGGCGTGCGAGCGGGTGAAGGCGACGACGTCGTCGGGCAGCTGGAAGGTAGCCTGCGGGTCCAGGCCCAGGGCGGTCTTCAGCCCGGCCAGCTCCTCGGCGCCGAGCTTGGCGCCGTGGGAGGACTCCGACCCTTGCTTGGTGGGGGAGGGCCAGGCGATGATCGTGTGCAGGCGGATCATGGTGGGCCGCTTGGTCTCGGCGCGGGCGGTCACCAGCGCCTCGTGCAGGGCCTGCAGGTCCTCGTGGTAGGTGCCGCCGGCCTTCCAATCGACGTCGAGCACCTGCCAGCCGTAGGCCTCGAAACGGGCGGAGGGATCTTCGGTGAAGGAGATGTCGGTGTCGCCCTCGATGGAGATGTCGTTGTCGTCGTAGATGGCGATCAGGTTGCCCAGCTGCAGGGTGCCGGCCAGGGAGGCGGCCTCGGAGGCGACGCCCTCCTGCATGCAGCCGTCGCCCATGATCGTGTAGACGAAGTGGTCGAACAGGGAGGTGCCGTCGGCGGCATCGGGCTCGAACAGGCCGTGCTCGCGGCGGGCCGCCATGGCCAGTCCGACGGCGTTGGAGAAGCCTGCGCCCAGCGGACCGGTGGTGGTCTCGATGCCGGGGGTGTGCCCGTACTCGGGGTGTCCGGGCAGGCCGGCGGAGGAGCGGAAGTGGGTGAACCCCTCCACCGGGATGTCGTAGCCGGTCAGGAACAGCTGGCAGTACTGCAACAGGGAGGCATGCCCGGCGGACAGGACGAAGCGGTCGCGGCCGAGCCAGTTCGGGTCGGACGGGTCGTGGCGCAGTTCGTGCTGGTAGAGCAGGTGGGCCACGGGTGCCAGTGAGATCGCAGTGCCGGGGTGACCGGAGCCCGCCGCCTCCACGGCGTCGGCGGCCAGCGCCTTGGCGACGTTGATGGCCTTGAGGTCGAGGTCGGTGAGCGCGAGGGGCTCGGTGGTCATGGACTAACTCCTTTGTCGGTTGTCTGTGCGACAGGCGCTGTGGTTGGTTTTCGCCCGGCCGGTGGTGTGTCCGCCGGAGTCGCTAAACGCATCATCCCCGTTGGCGGGGCGGGCTAGCAAGACGTGCTGCTGCACATCGGTGCAGGTGCCGTCCCTGGAGTCGCCGCTCGTGCTGCGCCGATTTGCGGCATGAGCGCGGGAGGTTGCTCCTGAACGGCGGCCGTAGGATCCGCACCAGTTGAATGTATCACGATCAGACAAACGTCGCCGGGGCGATGCTCGCGAAGTGACCTGTTGACACGTCCGTGTCTCCTGGTGCACACTGGATCACGCCACACTTTTGAACCGGTCCAAAGAGGGATCGGTGCAGCCAGTCGCATGCTCATCGGGGAGCTTGTGGGAACGTGGCGATGGAGGACAGATATGAAACATCGTCTAGGTATGGCAGCGGCGGCAGGCGCCACATGCCTCGCGCTGGCAGTCGCAGGTTGCGCCGGCGGTAACGGCGGAGGCTCGTCGAGCGGAGCCGGCGGCGGCACAGCCGACGGAACATCGGTTTCCGTTGCATTCGTGCCTAAGATCCAAGGTATTCCCTTCTTCGAGGCCATGAATACCGGCGGCGCCGACGCCGCCGAGGAATTCGGCTTCAACTGGGTCTATTCAGGACCGAACACGGCTGATCCCGCCGCGCAGAGCGAAGTTGTTCGTTCTTTGATGCAGCAGAAGGTGGACGCGCTGCTGATTGCGCCCAACGACCCCGACTCCATGGCGCCCTTGATCACCGAGGCCCAAGACCAAGGAATAAAGGTCGGAACGGCGGACACGGACGCCTCGTCGTCTTCGCGCGAAGTATTCGTGACTCAAGCCACGGAGGAGGCTATTGGCACGGCACTGCTGGAACAAATGGCGGAGCCGATTGACGGAGAGGGGCAGATCGCGATCGTGTCGTGCGGCCAGACCGCGGCCAACCTCAACGCGTGGATCGAGGTGTTCAAGGACAAGGCCGCCACCGACTATCCAGACATGGAGATTGTCGACACCGTCTATGCCGATGAGGACCAAGCGAAGGCCGTCACCATGGCCAAGAACCTTATCAACGCATATCCGGAACTCAAGGGACTGGTCGGGGTCTGTACAACGTCCGCACCCGGGGTTGCGCAGGCAGTACAGGAGTCTGGCAAGACGGGTGAGATCGCCACGGTTGGCGTTGGAACGCCGCAGGCCATGCTGCCGTACCTAGAGGACGGTTCGGCAAGCTCATCGGTGCTGTGGGACGTTGAGAACCTCGGATATCTGACGGCATGGGCCGGCTGGAAGCTGGCACAGGGCGAGTCCTTCGAAGCAACTCAGGACGTGGGCAGGATTCCCGGCGTGACGTACGACGAGGCGTCGCAGACACTGGTCATGGGAGAACCTTTGATTCTGACCGAGGAGAACGCGGGGGACTACGACTACTGACTCGCTTCGTGAACCATGGTGTGCGCGGTCGCCACGGTCGCGCACACCATGGGGAGCATGGGGGGCGAATATGCCGAAGACTGGAAGTGAAGACATGCCTTCCGAAGAGCAAATTCTGGAGGTTCGGGGAGTCGACAAGCGTTACGGCGGCGTTCATGCGCTTCGGAACGTCAACTGGTCTGTTCGTGCCGGCGAGGTACACGGACTGGTTGGTGAGAACGGAGCGGGGAAGTCTACCCTGATAAAAATGATCAGCGGGGCCGAGACCCCGGACCGGGGCGCCGTGCTAATACATGGGCAACCGATCGTTCTAGGGGATACGCAGTCCGCGCTCGCCGCAGGAGTGTCGCCGGTGTATCAGGAGCCAGAGCTGTTTGCCGACCTGTCCGTGGCCGAAAACATATTCCTAGGCCGCGAGGAGACCCGTATGGGCCGGGTCGACTGGACGAGTCAGCAAAAGACAGTCGAAAGGCTACTGAGTCGCCTGAAGCTGGACCCCGAAATCATGCACAGTCGGGTTGGAGATCTTCCCGTAGGGGAGCAGCAGTTGGTATCCATAGCGAAGGCATTCGCAGTGGACGTCCGCCTGCTCATCCTGGATGAGCCGTCGGCCATCCTAACGAATACGGAGATCGAGCGCCTATTCGATATTATCAGGGGCCTGCGCGACGAAGGCATAGGCGTGATATATATATCGCACAGATTGGACGAGTTGGGGCGCATCACCGATAGGATCACCGTAATGCGTGACGGTTCCGTCATTGGGACTTACGCCACCGAGGAGATGTCTCCGGCCAAGATCGCGCAGGCCATGGTGGGCGACAAGTTCGAGATCGCCGATCGTTCAGACAGGCGCAGTGCCGCGACCGACGACGTCGTGCTAGAAGTCTCATCCCTCGCGCAGGGAAAACGGCTCGACAATGTCAGCCTTCAGCTGCATCGAGGCGAAATCGTCGGTGTGTACGGCCTCATTGGTTCGGGCACGACGGAGCTTGCGCGCGTTCTCTTCGGTGTTACTCCCCCCGACGGCGGCGATATCAGGGTCAAAGGCGAACTGGTGCGGATACGTTCACCACGGAGTGCCATGCGACTGGGCCTGGCCATGCTCCCCGGAAACCGGAAACTGCAGGGCGTGTTTCAGCCCAAGAGCCTCGCCTTCAATGTCTCCGCCAGTCACCTGCCGTTCTTCTCCCGTCTGGGCATATTCGATGACCGACACGAGCGGAGAACGACGGGCGATCTGATTCGCAGGTTGGGTATTAAGGCGCCGGGTCCCTCGACTCCGGTAGGCGCATTGTCCGGCGGTAATCAGCAGAAGGTCGTTATGGGGCGTCAACTGGTAGAGGTGCCCGACATCCTGCTGGCCGAGGAGCCCACTCAGGGCGTGGATGTAGGCGCAAAGTCTGAAATACACCAGTTGATCCTGGATCACGCGGCTGAAGGGCATTCGGCAATAGTGTTCTCAACCGATTTGGACGAGATCCGTTTCCTGGCGGACCGGATCCTCGTTATGAGACATGGTGAGATATCGGCCGAGTTGAATGGCGACGTGTCTGCAGTCACCTTGCTGAGCGCCGCATCGGGAGAGCTTGAGAGCGAGGGCGCGAGATGAGTCCGTCAGCAACTGGTCGGAGTGTTGGTGCGGCACGATGGCCCAGGCGCCGGGGACGCCGGCCTTTGATCGAGGGCCAGGAAATGGTTCTCGTCGTCGTGATTGCGCTGCTGTGGCTGGTCATGGGTGTGACGACGCCGACCTTCGTCGAGCCGTCCAGCGTATTTGCGATCTTCTACACGGTCGCGCCGATTGCTCTCATAGGCATCGCTATGACGCCGATCATGTGTGCCGCCGGTATCGACGTGTCGGTTGGATCCGGCCTCGCGGTAGTGATGGTGGTGGTATCAAAGCTCATACGTGACTTCGATATCAATGCTCCTGTCGCGATTGCGGTGGCGCTGCTGGTCGGCAGCGCGTTGGGCGTCGTCAATGCCACTCTCATAGCGTTCGGACGAGTTCCGGCGATGGTGTGCACGTTCGGCACGCTGAACGTTTTTCGCTATGTAGCGCTGCAGGTGTTCGGTGAAACTCAGGTCGCCGGCGTCCCGGGCACTCTCGGCTTTTTGGGCGGGAGTATCTCGCGTGCACGCTTTCTGGGGTTGCCCAACGCGATGTGGCTTGCGATCGTACTGACCGCGATCGTATGGGTGTACATGAGACACTGGGCGACTGGCCGCCACATATACGCGATTGGCAATGACGCCGACGCCGCTCGGCTTGCAGGCGTTAAGGTCAGGCGTCGCATATTCATGTTGTACGTGTTCTGCGGCGCCATGGTAGGGCTGGCTGCTGTCGTGTCGGTCGGCAGCGGAGGTCTTATCCAGCAGAATGTCGGTATCGGGATGGAGATGTCGGTGATCGCGGCGTGCGTTATCGGCGGAACTTCCGTCATCGGGGGACGCGGAACGGTACTGGGAACATTGTTGGGCGCCGTATTGGTCGGAAGTGTTCAGGCGGCGGTCATTCACCTTCACCTGCCGACTGAGATTACGCAACTATTTGTCGGCATCATCATACTAATCGCGGTGGGCGTGGATCTACTGCGTCAGGCGAGGAGGGCCAGGTCATGACAGTGCCTGCTACGGACGGTGTATTCGAGGAACGCGAGTCTGTGCCTGCACGAGTTCTGCGCGTTCTCCTGACGGAGAGGACCGCGGCGCTCGCGCTGCTCACGGTCCTGCTGGTCATCATGTTCTCGGCGCTGGGAAGAGGGGGCTATCTATTCGCAGACTTCGACGCCGCCTATATGGCGTCGTCCCTACAATCGCTGGTTCCCGTCGCGCTTCTGGCGCTGGCCGAGATGTTCGTCATTATCTCCGGGTACTCGGGCATCGATCTTTCGGTTGGTGCTATCGTGTCATTGGCCGGAATGCTCTTCGGCCACTTGATACAGAATGTGGGAGTCCCGCTCGTGCCGGCGGTAGTATGCACGGTAGTCGCGGGCGGTCTGTTGGGAGCAGTCAATGGCGTGCTCGTAGGGTATCTCAAATTCCCCCCGCTTATTGCCACTCTGGCGACGCAATACGCTTACGCCTCAATCGCCATGGTGGTCTCAGGGTCTGCACCGATCTCCGGCGACAAGATCACGGCGGCAAACGGTGTTCTCACCGGACGCGTCGCGTTGTTCGGCCTCATGATCCCGACGCAGGTACTCACGATACTGGTTCCAAGCGTGCTTATTTCATGGCTGCTGCTGGACCGCATGACGTGGGGGCGGTCTCTCTTGGCCGTTGGAACCAACGCGACGGCGGCGCGCTATGCGGCTCAGAATGTGCGCGCAATTCGAGGTTCGTCCTATATGGTATCGGGCCTGCTGTGTGGCCTTGCCGCGGTAGTCAATGTCGCTCAGTACGCCTCGGCGAGGCCGGATGCGGGTACCGCGGGTAACGGCATGGCGCTGACCGCCATTACGATAGCGGCGCTCGGCGGTGTGTTGATCCAGGGGGGATTCGGCAGAGTGAGCGGCGTCGTCATGGCGGCGGTGCTGATCACGTGGCTGAACGCAGGACTGCTAATTTCGATGGAGGGTTCCGCCGGGTCGAGGTCCCAACTGCTCGCCCTCGGCGCCGTACTTATTTGTTCCATCCTGGTGAATAGTTACGCGGCGCGCCGGTATCAACTACGGAGCTGATCAGAGTTGGGCACGGTGCGTGGCGGAAGGCTGAAGATCCGGGAGGTGGCGAGGCTCGCGGGCGTCTCGGTCGGTACGGTCTCAAACGTGATCAACCACCCGGAGCGGGTTTCGGATGGATTGCGCAGGCGTGTGGAGAGTGTATTGGAGGAGAGCGGTTTCAGCCCAGATCCTACGGCCCGCGCACTCAGCCTGGGACGCTCGTCCATGATCGGTGTGGTCTTCTTCGATATTTCCAACCCGTTCTTCGCCGAGGCTGCCCATCAATTGAGTCGTTTGTTCGAGAATCTTGGCTGTTCCATGGTGCTGGCGGAAACCGATCAGGTCGCGGAGATTGAGAGCCGGGTACTTCGCAACATGGAACGGGTCGGCGTCGACGCCGTGATCGTGTGCTCCACCGGCGCCTGCTGGGATGACTTGTCTCGGCTACGTGACCGCGGTGTTCCAGTGGTGTTGATGGCGCAGCGTAGCGAGCGCCCGGGCTTCCCGTCGGTCGGCATCAACGATTACGACGGCATGCGGAAGGTGGCAGGTCACCTTTGGGGGCGCGGCCTGCGCAGGTTCAGCTTCGTGAACGAGCCGGTACAGGCGACTCAGCACAAGGACCGCTGGCGCGGCTTCTCGGACGAGATTGTGGCTCGCGGCATGCGTGTGGAGGACGTCGATGTTCAGTGGGCCTCCGGTCCCACCTGGGATGGCGGCTACGAGGTTGCGCGGCACGTCATGTCTCGTCCGAGCGCGTTGTGGCCGGATGCTTTCGTTTGTCTTAATGACCACCTCGCCATGGGTGTTTCAAAGGCTGTCACGGATGCCGGCCTGACGGTTGGTCGCGACGTATGTGTGTCCGGTTTCGACGACGTGCCGTATGCGTCTGTGCTGGGTGTCCCGCTCACCACGATACGACAGCCGATTGCGGGCATTTGCGAGTACATTGCTCGGGAGATAGGTGACTTCTTGAATGGGGAGGGGGCGGTGTCGGGCCGCACTTTCGATGCGGAGCTCATCGTGCGGCAGTCAGCGTAGTGGTCGATTCAGGTTTCATGTGTGGTGTTTTTCGATCGAGTTAGGAGTTGTGTAGATGTTGTCGGAGCAGAATGTTGACCGCTGGAAGCGCGAGCTTGTCGAGCAGTATCTCGCGGCGAAGCGGGCGGACCCCGAACGGTTCGAGCCCAGGCTGAATTTGTCGTGGTCGAACTGGGGATTCGGGCTGGAGGAGCTCGAGCGTTCCGCCGAGAGACTGGCGTCCAATGGCGTTACGTACATCGAGCTTCACGGAAATCATTATGGACCTTCTCTGGGGTATGAGGTCGAAGAGACTCGTGCGGTTCTCCGTCAGTACGGGCTGCAGACCTCAGGGGTCTGTGGCATGTTTTCGGATGACAATGACTTGTCTTCGAATCGCCCCGTTTGTCAGCAGGCCGCGCTCGATTATATTGAGCGGGAAGTTGAGTTCACGCATGCAATGGGTGGCTATTACTTGCTAGTGGTTCCGGCCTCCGTTGGGCGAGCCGACGCCTACGACGCGTATGAATTTGAACGCTCGGTGTTGGCTCTTAAACGAGTCGCGCACGTGTTCAGCGAGCAGGGGGTCAAGGCTGCGATCGAACCCATTCGGTCCGCGGAGACCTCGATCGTGCATACGGTCGCAGATGCTTTGGACTACATTGGCGCGGTTGATTCGCCTGGTGTCCAGTGCATCAATGGAGACGTGTATCACATGCAGGTGGAGGAGCAGTACATCCCGAAGGCGATACTCGAGGCGGGGGACAGGCTGGTCAACTTGCACCTTGCCGATTCGAATAGGCGTGCATTGGGTGACGGTTCGCTCGACCTGGATGCGGTCATTATGGCTGCGTATCTTGTTGGGGCGAACTCCGAGGGCAGGTTCATGACCCCTGAGCCCCTCGGTCCTGGTGCGGGGCCGTATCCCGCTCGCAATGGTGTGCCCGACGTTCCGGCGCTCGATCGACTCGTGCATGACACGGTGGGCTACTTCCGTGAGCGCGAGGACGCGGTTCGTTCGATGAGCGCCTGACACCGCGCTCCTTCGGAGGTCCGTCGACAATGGCGTCGGCGGACCTCCGTAGGAGCTTTTCCGCTTGGGGATACGGTTTCTGGGACCCGCGGGTGGCGTCCTGCTCGATCTGTTGGGGCGCTACAGGGCGCCATCGAGGAACGCGACATCCGCTTGGTGGCGTCCTGCTCGATCTGTTGGGGCGCTACAGGGGCGGAGGCGTGCATTCTGCTGCGGCGCGGGTACCTCCGCATCACCGGCCGTTGTATATGGCCGTGGCAGAGCGACGCACCCCGGTGCGCGGTCGTAGAGCGCCCGCGCTGCGACTTGGCGCCGTCGACGTGTCAACAACGCGGGCGGACGACGTCGACAACAATGAAGACGTTCTCATGTTCCAGGCGACGGCCCGGCCACTTCGGCTACGCCCTCATGCCCCGGATACGTCTTCTCGCGCCCGAGTGCCGGGCCGCGTCGCTGTCACGTCCTGAACCGCCACGACGCCGCCGACCTGCACCCGTGACCCGGGGATCGATACCCCGGAGACAGCGGAAGGCTGTCCTTCCCCGCATTCGCCGTCCCGACTGGCTTCGAATTGGCGGAACCGGGCTACGCCCACCTTGAGATGCTGAACAGATGTTCATTGTGTCCTGTGGAAGATGCCAGGGTAAAGGCCGAAGAATCGCTCGAATATGCGGCGTCGCAGGCTCCTCCCGGAGGGGTCGGTGGTTCATTTGGCGAACATATGTTCACGTGACTTCTGTTCGTTGGTGGGCTGCCGCGCTATTTTCCGGGGTGTCCGGACCGTGTCCGGGCTCTGGTACTCGATGACGAGACTCAAGGAGATGGCAGACATGCGGCTGGATCTGCTCAAACGCGACCTGGTTCGCCTCGACTGGGAGGTGAAGGACCAGGAGGACTTCTTCGACCGGATCTCGGCGGAGCTCCTGCGCGCGGGCTACATCAAGGATTCCTTCTGCGAGGCGCTGGCAGAGCGAGAACGCAAGTATCCGACGGCGCTCCCGACCTCGCCGGAGGCGGTTGCGATCCCCCACTCCGACGTCGAACACATCGTCAAGCCCTTCATCGCATCGGTGCGCCTGGCCAGGCCGATTGACTGGCGGGAGATGGGTAACGACGACGTCATCCATCCGGTGCGCTTCATATTCGTCCTCGGCTTCGTACAGGAGGACCGCCACGTGGAGGTACTGCAAATCATGCTGCAGGCCTTCCAGGACCCGGTCTTCATGGAACGGCTGAGCGAGGCACAGAGCCCGGACGAGTACTACCGGGTGCTTTCCGACATGTCAGGCCTCGAGGCCGCGTGAATCGGGCGTTCCCATACCCATACCCACCCATCCACAAGGAGAAGTCATCATGACTGCGAAAGTAATCGTCGCCTGCGGCAGTGGCGTCGCCACCTCCCAGACCGTGGCCAGCAAGGTCAACCGTCTGCTGAAGGAGGCGAGGGTCGACGCCGACGTCCAGGCCGTCGACCTCAAGTCCGTCGACCGCCACCTGACCGACGCCGCCGCCTACATCACCATCGTGCGGGAGAACAAGCCGCGCTCCGTGCCCGTCATCAACGGGATCGCGTTCCTCACCGGCATGGGGCAGGATCAGGAGCTGGCCAAGCTGATCGAGGCCATCAAGGCCTCCGGGAGCAACTGACATGCAAGTCCTTCAGAGCTCCGTCAACTTCCTGCTGTCGCTCGGGGCCGCCATCTTCGTCCCGATCATTATCATCATCGCCGGGCTGATCGTCCGGATGAAGATCAAGGACGCCGTCTCTGCGGGCATCACCCTGGGTGTGGCCTTCTCCGGCATGACCATGCTCATCAGTTACATGACCGAGGCCATCACGCCGGCCGCTCAGGCCATGTCGGACACGATCGGTGTGGATCTGCCCATCACCGACGGCGGGTGGACGACGATGTCCACGATTTCCTGGTCGTGGCCGTACGCCTTCCTCATGTTCCCACTGGTGATCGGCATCAACATTGTGCTGATCCTGTTCAAGCAGACCGAGACCTTCAACGCGGACCTGTGGAACGTGTGGGGCAAGATCTTCACCGCCGTCGCCGTCTACTACATCACGGGAATGGTGTGGCTGGCCTTCGTCATCGCGGCCATTCAGGTGGTCTTTGAGCTGAAAACGGCCGACTTCCACCAGCATCGGGTCGAAACCATGTCCGGTATCCCGGGGGTGACGATTACCCACCGCATGGTGTTCCTGGCTGCCCCGATGTACCCGATCGACTGGCTGCTGCGCAAGATCCCCGGACTCGACCGCTCGTTCAACGCCGCCGACCTGCGCGACAAGCTCGGTATTTTCGCCGAGAACCACGTCCTGGGGTTCATCCTCGGCATCCTGTTCGGCATTCTGGCCCGCTTCGACGTGGCCGCCATTTTGACGCTCGGCATTCAGGCCGCGACGGCGCTGACCCTGTTCCCGGTCATCTCCAAGTACTTCATGCAGGCACTCGAGCCGATCTCGAACGCCATCTCCGAGTACATGCAGAAGCGCTTCAACGACCGCCAGCTGTTCGTCGGACTCGACTGGCCCTTCCTCGGTGGCGCCAACGAAATCTGGATTGCCGTCATCTGGACCATCCCGGTGACCCTGGCATACGCGTTCTTCCTCCCCGGCAACGGCATCCTCCCCTTCGCCGGCATCATCAACATCTGCATCGCGGTGGCGGCCTACTTCGCCAGCAAGGGGAACATCATCCGGATGCTCATCCAGTGCACGATCTTCGCACCCGTGTTCCTGTGGGCGGGCACCGCCTTCGCCCCATTCATGACCGAGTTGGCCAACTCCACCAAGGCTGTGGAGCTGTCCGCCGGGCAGATGATCTCCAACTCCTCCATCGACGCGCCGATCTTCACTTATGCGCTGTCCCACCTCATGCAGTTCCTCGACGGGAACTTCATTCCGCTGCTCATCTTCGTGGTCTGGCTGATCTGCTTCGTCCTGTACTCGCGCAGTCTGATCAAGGAGCGCAACGAGGCGCGCGCGGCCGCCGCGGAGGCCGGGGCCGC
>NZ_QMIN01000115.1:40204-77087 GCF_003287795.1 Actinomyces sp. Z5 | reverse complement strand
GGTCCCCCCCGCCGTCGTCACGGCCCCGATGAACACCAAAGAATCCACTGAAACCAGAAAGTAGGACATACCCATGCTTGAAACCCTGAAGAAGGAACTATGCGAGATCGCCAAGCGGGCGCAGCACGACGGGCTGTGCAAGCACAAGTCCGGCAACTTCTCCATCCGAGACTCCGAGACCGGTCTGCTGGTCGCCTCGCCCACCAGCCTGGACCGCGATTTGATGACCCCGCGTGACGTGGTGGTCATGGACCTCGATGCCCACGTCGTCGAGAACGAGTCCGGCCTGCGACCGACCAGTGAGGTGCTCATGCACCTGGAGATATACAAGGAGCGTCCTGAGGTGGCCGCCATTGTGCACACGCACTCGGTCTACGCCACCTCGTTCGCGCTGCTGAACAAGCCGATCCCCGCCATTGTCTACGAGGTCGCCAACCTGGGACTGAGCCGGGCGCGCATCCCCGTGGCCCCATACGGCCGCCCCGGCACGCCCGAGCTGGCCGCCTCGGTGCGTCAGGCGGTGCGCGAGGCGGACTGCGTGCTGCTGGAGAAGCACGGCACCGTCGCCGTCGACTCCCGCAATCTCTACGAGGCCTACCTCAAGGCCGCATACATCGAGGAACTCGCCGAACTCTACCACCACGCGCTCACGGCGAACCGCGGCGTCGAGCCCGAGCCCTTCGCCACCGAAGAACTCCAGAAGTGGGCGTATCCGTCGGAGATCACCTTCCCCAACCAGCACTGAACCGACCTGTAGAACTCTGGGAGAGAACGATGAAGAAGATTCTCAACAGTGCGGACACCTTCGTCCGCGACACGATGGAGGGCATCGAAGCGGCATACGGCGACCGCGTGGGTCTGCTCGACGGCGACTTCCGAGTGCTCGTCTCACGCTACCCGGCACCGGAGGGCAAGGTAGGCATTGTTACGGCCGGGGGCAGCGGCCACCTGCCTCTGTTCCTCGGCTACGTCGGGCAGGGAATGCTTGACGGATGCGCCGTCGGCGAGGTCTTCGCCTCACCGGCCGCCGAGAAGATGGCCGACATGATCCGCGCCTGTGACCGTGGCGCCGGCGTCCTGTGCCTGTACGGAAACTACAACGGCGATGTCTTCAATTTCCGTATGGCCTGCGAGGATGTCGAGTTCGACGACATCGAGACCCGCCAGCTGCTCGGTCGCGACGACGTCGCCAGTTCCCCGAAGGATCGCGCCGACAAGCGCCGGGGCGTGGCCGGGCTGGTCTACGCGTTCAAGATCGCCGGGGCGGCGGCCGAACGGATGATGACGCTTGACGAGGTCACCGCTGTCACGGCTCGTGCCCTGGACAACATCCGTACCATGGGCGTGGCGCTGTCCCCGTGCATTGTCCCCAAGGTCGGGCAACCGACCTTCACCATTGAGGAGGGGCAGATCGAGATCGGCATGGGCATCCACGGGGAGGCCGGCATCGAAGTGCGTCCCATGATGACCGCAGACGAGATCGCTCGCCTCATCCTTGAGACCATCGAGGCGGACATGCCGCTGAATGCCGGGGACGAGGTTTCGGTGATGATCAACGGTCTGGGCGGCACCCCGCTGGAGGAACAGCTCATCGTGTACCGCTCCGTGCACGCGCGGCTGGCCGAACGCGGAGTCGCGGTGGTGATGCCGCATGTGGGCGAGTTCGCCACGTCGATGGAGATGGCCGGTCTGTCGGTGTCAGTTTTCAAGCTCGACGCAGAACTGAAGGAATTGCTGCGCGCTCCGGCCGCCACGCCCTTCTACACCAACGCGAACAAGTGAGGGTCAAAATGCTGAACCGTGAATCACTTGCGGCAATCGTCGGTGAAATCAGCGCCCTGATGGCCGAGAATCGTGACTATCTGGTCTCCCTGGATCAGGTTAACGGAGATGGTGATCTGGGCATCTCCATGGATGACGGCTTCAAGGCGCTCGCCGAATACCTTGCCACCCAGGAACAGGCCGATCTCGGACAGCTACTGCGCGGGGCGGCCAAGGCGTTCAACAGTGCGGCGCCGTCGTCATTGGGAACCATCCTCAGCTTCGGGATGATGGGTATGGCGCGGACGCTGCGCGGAAAGACTGAGGCCAACGTTGTTACCGCCGCGCAGGCCGTGCAGGCGGGCGTGGAGGCCATTATGGAAAAGGCCGAGTCAAAGCCGGGGGAGAAAACCATCCTGGATGCGCTCGCGCCCGGGGCGACGGCCCTCGTGGAGGGCGCCGGCGCCGTCGACGGGGGCGGAGCCGCGTTGACGGAGCTTTTGCGACGCGCTGCCGAGGCGGCCGCCCAGGGTTCGGAGTCCACCCGGGAGATGGAGGCCGTGCACGGACGCGCCGCCTACTCAGCTTCCCGCAGCATCGGGGTGCTCGACGGCGGCTCCGTCGTCGGCCGCCTCATCTTCGAGGGGCTGGCCGCCTGGGCGGTCTGAGGACCGCGGATCTGCGGGGGCGGGAGGCACAGAAAGCCCTTCCGTCCCCGCAGATCGGCTCGTATCGTATGTGTCATGGAATACAGACAGCTGGGCAAAAGCGGCCTACGGGTCTCGACCATCACCTTGGGCACCATGGGCTTTGGTGGTACCGGGTTTGCGCGTACCGTGGGGCAGATTGATGTGGACGGAGCGCGTCGGCAAATCGACATAGCGCGCGACGCCGGAGTGAACCTCTTCGACACCGCCGACATGTACTCCGCCGGACTTTCCGAGGAGATCCTCGGCAGGGCGCTCGGCGCGGAGCGCGACGACGTCCTGATCGCCACCAAGGTGCGGATGCCCATGGGGGAGGGCCCCAATGACGCCGGCCTGTCCCGGCATCACATCATGCGCAGTGTGGAGGCGAGCCTGCGCCGCCTGGGCACTGACCACATCGACCTCTACCAGGTGCACGAGTGGGACGGGGTCACGCCCCTGGAGGAGACGCTTACCGCTCTGGACGATCTGGTACACGCGGGCAAGGTGCGCTACATCGGCTGCTCCAACTATGCGGCCTGGCACATGATGAAGTCCCTGTGGACCGCCGACCGTCACGGCCTGACCCCGTTCGTCAGCAACCAGGTGCACTACTCCGTGCAGACCCGGGATATCGAGCATGAGATCGTGCCCGCCGCGGTGGACCAGGGCATAGGCATCCTGGTGTGGAGCCCGCTGGCCGGCGGGCTGTTGACCGGCAAGTACCGTCGCGGAGTCGACGCGCCCGCCGGCAGCCGCCACGTTGAGGGATGGAATGAGCCGCCGGTGTATGACGTCGAGGTCCTCTACGACATCGTCGAGGAACTCGTGGCGATCGCCGACGGGCACGGTGTCGCACCGAGTCAGGTGGCCCTTGCCTACGTCCTGGCCAAGCCGGCGGTCACCTCGGTGATCGTAGGGGCGCGCAATGAGCAACAGTTGCAGCAGAACCTCGGTGCGGCTGACTTGGCGCTCACAGCTGAGGAGATGGAGCGGCTGGAACAGGTCAGCGCAACCGGGCTGCCCTACCCGTTCTGGCACCACCTGAACGCCGCGGACCGGTTGAGCCCGGCCGACCTGACGTTGTTGGCTCGGCACCTGCGGGATCGCGGCTGAAGGTACTGCTCTACGCTGAGGCACTATGCCCGTCTCGTTCACAGGCCTGCTTAGTGTCCTGCCGCTAAACGCCACCGCCCTCCCGCCGGCACCGCGCAGTCCGGTGCTACTGTTCGCCGTCCTCATTCAGCCGGTGGCGCTGCTGGTCGCCTATCTGGCCGGTCGCTTCGCCTCTCACCTGGTACGGCGTCGAGCCCAGATCTCTACCTCCACGGCCACCCTCACTGCCCTGATCGGCCTGTGGGCCGGGTTCGCCGGCGGCGCCTGGCTGTTCAACGAGGACTATCTGTGGGCGCCGCGGATGCTGGCCTCGGCCGTCGTAGTCGCGGTAATCGTCGTGGGAATAACCGCGCTGGTAATAACCCGCATCCAGCATGAGCCGCCGCTGGACCCGATCGCCGAGGTGGCCCGGCGGGGTGAGTCGGAACGGCTGGAGCTGAAGTCCTCCGCCCGCGTGAACATGCACACCGGCAAGCGCGACGATGCCATGGAAACGGTGGTGGCCAAGACCGTGGCCGCCTTTCTCAACTCCCGGGGAGGCACCCTGCTGCTGGGCGTCGACGACGACGGGCGCCTGATTGGCCTGGCCCCGGACTACGCCACTCTGCGCCAGCCCGACGCCGACCGCTTCGAGCTGTTCC
The DNA here is from genome assembly GCF_003287795.1 of Actinomyces sp. Z5. Taxonomy (NCBI): domain Bacteria; kingdom Bacillati; phylum Actinomycetota; class Actinomycetes; order Actinomycetales; family Actinomycetaceae; genus Actinomyces; species Actinomyces sp. Z5. The sequence goes on along the minus strand of NZ_QMIN01000115.1, from coordinate 72,883 downwards.
TACGCAGCCTGTGGCGAGTGCGGCTGGGTACAAACGCCGCGGCGCTGCCGCGCCTGGACTTTGCGTCGGCCGCTGACGGGGCCGGCGAGGTGTGCCGGGTGACGGTGCCGCCTTCGCCCGTCCCCGTGTACCTCAAGGGCCCGAAGGGCAATGGTGGCACCGAACTATGGGTACGCGTCGGCAATTCCACGCAGCGGCTCGAAGTGGACGACGCCATCTCCTACGTCGCCCGTCGCTGGCCGCACGAGGTGCGCCCGAGCCTGCGCGCCCGCGTAGGTGCCTACCTGCTCTACCACCGTAAGCGCGCAGCGGTTCCACAGGTGGATACGGATTAGTGCGGTGATCGGTGAACATGCGCTGGCACCGATGGCTTGCGATGTGAGATGACTCAGTCCCGGCAACGCCCAACCGCATACTTGCTCTGATCCCTCCCGGCCCGGTACGCGGGTGGCCTCCGGTTCAGAGCATGTCGAGGATTGACAGGGCGGTCTGGTAGTCGGTGGCCAGCGCGCTCAGGATGCCGCCGCGCACTGCTCCGACAATCGCCTCCACCTTGTCCTCACCGCCGGCCGCCCCGATGACCAGTGGGATGCGCCGCAACTCATCCAGGGGCAGCGCCAGTGTGCGCGGGGTCAGCGGCGTGGGAACGGGATTGCCGTAGGCGTCGTAATGGTGATCGAGGATGTGTCCCACTGCGCCACCCGCGCGAATGGCCTCACGTACGTCCGGGGTGAGGTACTCGGCCAGGATGTTACCCGCGCCCTTCGCCTCCACTCCGGCCACGCCTGCGAGCGCCACGTCGGCGCGCGCAGCCAAAGCCAGCGTGGTGGCCACCTTCTCCTCGCGCATGAGCGGCCGCAACAGCGAGGGATCGTCCACGATCAATGGAACCGGCATGCGGGACACCTTGGCGCCAAGCTGGCTGGCAATGCGGGTGCAGATGGTTGGCGCGTCGCGGCCCCAGGAGGGCAGGCCGCCTGGAATCGAACCGAGTAGCTGAACGATTGTGCAGTCCACTCGCGGTATTTGCGGGATGCGCTGGGCGGCGGCCTGTATGGAGCGTCCGTTGCCGACGGCGACTACCTGCCCGTTCGCGACCGAGTCGACCAGCAGTTCGGCGGCGGCTTGTCCGACGGCGCCGATCACATCGGTCCCGTTGACCTCGGCGACCCGGACCGCCTTGAGTGGCAGTCTCTCGCGCAGGCGCTTCTCCACCGACAAGATGTGTTCGAGCGGGTGGGAGATGGTGACTTGCACGATCCCCTGTTCACGGGCGCGATTGAGTAGCCGCGAGACGCTAGGGCGTGAATAGCCGATCTCGCGGGCGATGTCCGCCTGGGTGAGGTGCTGCTCGTAGTACATGCGCGCCACCCTCAGCAGCAGTTCGACATCGCCCCGCGTGCTGTCCTGGCCCACGGCCCAATGCTAAGTCAGCCGACACGACTGCTGCAGATTCTCCCCAGCGGCGGCCGTGGAGGACGGGCGAGGTGGTGTTCCCGGGACCGCCGCAGGGGTGAAGTGCCAGACATCGAAATTTCGATCTTTTCGGCGTCGCGTTGACCCCGGCTGAGGGCGCGTTGCACACTATTCGAAGCGCTTCGACGAAACGCTTCGAACGTTGGAATGTCAGCGAGATCCGACGCGCGTAGTGGTTCGCGAGCACAGGTCGGGCAGTGGCCGGGGTGCTTCCGGTGCTGCCTGTGCGCGGCAAGGACAGCGCCGGGACGCGGATACGCCGATCGGATCGAGGAGGCAGGCATGGCGACCATGCAGGATGTGGCCCGACGGGCCAACGTTGCCGTGTCAACCGTCTCCTACACCCTTTCTGGTGCGCGTCCGGTGGCTCCGGAGACCGCCCGACGCGTCCGTGCTGCAATGGAGGAACTCAACTACCAGCCGAACGCCATGGCGCGCGGGCTCGCCAGCCACCGTTCCCACACCTTGGCCATGACCTTTCCGCGCTTCGACACCGCGATGGGTGAGACGGTCTTCGAGATCGTCCGTGGCGCTCAGCACGAGGCCGCCCGCCACGGCTACAGCCTTGCCGTCTGGCCGTTGGAGGAGACCGAGGCGGGCGCGGAGTTGGTGGCGCTGGTGCGGCAGGGCAAGGCCGACGGCGTGCTACTCGTCGAAGTGGAGGTGGACGATCCGCGAGTCGCCGCACTCAAACGTGCCCGGCTGCCGTTCGTCATGGTTGGACGCACCGCCGACCCTACTGGACTGGCATACGTAGATATCGACTTCGAGCACACCGTCGACGACGCCGTCGGCGAGCTGTATCGCCTCGGCCACCGCCGCATCGCCTTCATTGGACGTCCTGCGTCCCAGGCGGAGACGGGCTATGGGCCGGCGGTAAGGGGACGACAGGGATACCTGCGGGCGATGAACAACCGTGCGTTGGAGCCGCTCGCCTTCCACTGCGACGCCAGTCCCCAGGCGGGCCAGGCGCTTGCCCGCGAACTGGCCGCACTGGAGGAACCTCCCACCGGGGTGGTGGTCATGAATGACATGGCCGCCCTCGGACTGCTCGCCGGACTGCAGGCGCAAGGACTAAGGGTTCCCCGGGATATCTCCGTGGTCGGCGCGGTCTCCTCCCCGACGCTCGGTGCCATGACAACCCCCGCACTGACGACGACGCATGCGCCCGGCGAGCGCATGGGCGCCTTCGCCGCTCGCGCCCTGCTGGCCATCCTCGACGAGCACCTCGACCCGGCCGACTGCCACCAGCTGGTGACCTGCTCGGTGGTCGAGGGTGAGAGTCTCGGCCCCGCCCCGGGAGCCGACCTGGAAGGCAATCATCCGCGCGAGAAGAGCAGCAGCTGAATACAGCCCGCTGAAACCCACAATCTCCCGGCGCCCACCGGCGTCGGGCCCCATCACCACTCCCCAGCGGAGTGCCCGCACTCAATGAAGAGGAAACATCATGATGAAGCGCAGGAACTTCAACGCTCTCCTGGCCGCCGCGGCCGCCACCGGCCTGTTCGGCCCGGCACTGTCCGCTTGCGGCTCCTCCGGGTCATCCGGAGCGGGATCGGACACCTTCACCATCTGGGACTACGAGTCCGACGACTCCGCCATGGGACAGGCCTGGGCCCGTGCGATCGAGATCTTCAAGGAGCAGCACCCCGAGGTCACCGTCAAGATCGAGGATCAGACCTTCGAGCAGCTGCAGAAGAACGCCAAGATCGTGCTGACCGGTGACGATGTCCCGGACATCATGGAGTACAACAAGGGCAACTCCACCTCCGGACAGCTCGCCTCCCAGGGACTCATCGAACCGCTGACCGAGCAGGCGACCGAACGCGGCTGGGACGCCAAGCTCGCGGCCTCGCTGCAGACCACGGCCCGCTACAACGAGGACGGGCTCATGGGCGACGGCGACTGGTACGGGGTCCCCAACTACGGCGAGTACGTGTTCGTCTACTACAACCAGGACATGTTCGACGCCCAGGGGCTGAGCGTACCGACCACCCTGGAGGAGTTCGAGGCCGTATGTGACGCCTTCGTCGCCGCCGGGCAGATCCCGCTGGCCGAGGCCGGCTCGGAGTACCCCATGGGGCAGCTCTGGTACCAGTTGGTTCTCGCCCACGCCGACCGTTCCTTCGTCAACGCCTACCAGCTCTTCGAAGGCGACGTCGACTGGACCGCCGACCCGATCAAGGCCGGAACCGACAAGCTCGTGGAATGGATCGACAAGGGGTACGTCGCCGCCGACTCCGCCGGTCTGACTGCCGAGGACGCCGGCACCGCCTTCATCAACGGCAGCTATCCCATGTTCGTCTCCGGCTCCTGGTGGTTCGGGCGGATCGTCGGGGACATGGCCGACAAGAACTGGGACCAGTTCCTCTTCCCGGGCACGGACCTGTTCCCGGGCTCCTCCGGGAACCTGTGGGTGGTGCCGACCAATGCCAAGAACAAGGAACTCGCCTACGACTTCATCGACATCACCCTGTCCGATGAGGTCCAGGCGATCCTCGGCGAGAAGGGCGGGCTGCCGGTGAGTGGCGACCCCTCCACCATTGAGGACGAGAAGACCCGCACCATGACCGAGAACTTCGCTCAGATCAACGAGCAGGACGGCCTGGCCTTCTACCCGGACTGGCCGGTGGCGGGCTTCTACGACCAGGTCGTCTCCGCCATGCAGTCCCTCATCAACGGCTCCAAGACCGGTGACGAGGTCCTCGCCGACCTGCAGGCCGCCTATGACGAGGGCAAGGCCGATATGGGCATCGAGGACTGACCGTGCGCGCCCGAACCGAACGGCCCTCGCGCCGCAGATCGCGGAGCCTGGCCTACCTGCCCTACCTCATCCCGGGAGCGGTGTGCTTCACCGTCATCATTCTGGTACCGCTGGCTCTCAACGTCTGGTACTCGCTCAACAGCTGGAAGGGCGGCATGTCGCCGATGCGGTTCATCGGGCTGGACAATTATGCCCAGCTGCTGGATGACGCGAAGTTCTGGGCGTCCTTCCGCAACTCGTTGTCGATGATCGTGGCCATGGTCATCGTCCCGACGCTCATCGGGCTGGTGCTGGCCGCGGTCCTGTTCGACTACATCGGCAAGCACTTCGGGTCCCGTACCGCCGCGACGCTGCGCGCCATGTACTACCTGCCGCAGATCCTGCCTATCTCCGTGGCCGGGATCGTGTGGAACTGGATTCTCAACTCCCAGACGGGTGCGGTCAACACGATTCTGCGCGGCCTGGGTGTCGCCAGCCCGCCCAACTGGCTGGGTTCCACCTCGACGGCGTTGGGCTCGGTCATGTTCGTGCTCATCTGGATCCAGATCGGCTACCCGACCGTCATCTTCATGTCCGCCCTGCAGCGGGTGGACCCGGAGTTGTACGAGGCGGCCGAGCTCGACGGCGCGGGCTGGTTCGCGCGCTTCCGCGCCATCACGGTGCCGCAGATCCGGCCGGAGACCTTCGTGATCGTACTTACCTGCACGATTGCCGCACTGAAGGTGTTCGCCCCCATCTACGTGCTCACCCGTGGCGGGCCGGAGAGCTCCACCCTGGTGCCGAGCTACTACTCCTACCTGAACTTCTTCGACAAGTCGAAGGTCGGCTACGGCGCCGCCATCTCAACCGTGCTCACAATCGTCATTATCGTCATCGCCGGCGTCATCCAGGTCTTCCAGAACCGCAGCGCCCGGCGTGAGGAGGAGGGACGCTGACATGTCCGACACCGTCCTCAGCTCAGCATCTGTGGCCACTCGTGCGGCGGGCGCAACCAAACGCGCCCCGGCGCCGAAACCGGGCAAGGCCACTCGCAGGAAGGACCGCTTCCATCGGGGCGCCGGACGCTGGATCGTGCTCGCCGTCGTCGGCCTGTTCGCGCTGCTCATGGTGGCCCCGTTCCTGTTGATGGTCATCAACGCCTTCAAATCTCCGGCCGACTACTCCGGCGGCAGCCCGCTGTCCCTGCCGAAGCAGATCTACACCGACGGTCTGGCCTACTTCTGGCAGCGAGTCAACTTCCCCGTCAAGCTGTGGAACTCCATCTGGACCTCGGCGCTGGTAGCCGTGGCCGGCACGCTGCTTTCCCTGCTGAACGCCTATGCCATCGGCGTGGGTAGGGTGCGCGGGCGCGCCTGGATCGTGGCCGTGTTCATGATCGCCAACATGCTGCCGCAGGAGGGGCTGATCTACCCCCTGTTCACCATGGCGCAGAAGACCGGGCTCACGGACAACCCGTGGTCGATCGTCATCATCTTCACCGTCATCCAGTCCGCCTTCGGCACCTACCTGCTCTCCTCCGTGCTGGGCACCTTCCCACGCGCCCTACTGGAGGCGGCCGAGCTCGACGGCGCCAGCCGCTGGCAGATCCTGTGGCGGGTGGTCTACCCGATCGTCCGCCCCACCATGAGCGTGCTCGCGATCTTCTTCTTCATCTGGACCTGGAACGAGTTCTTCATTCCCCTGGTGATGCTCACCAGCAATGACAACCAGACCGTGCCTATCGCCCTGTCCAGCCTGCAGGGGGACCGCATGCTCGACGTGCCCACCCTCAACGCCGGTGCGCTTGTCTCACTGATCCCGACCTTCCTGTTCTTCTTGTTCTTCCAGCGCACCCTGACCCGCGGCGTCACCGCCGGCGCGGTTAAGTAGCGCAAGTAGATAAATCAAAGGACCCACTATGAAGTTCTCCAACGGCTATTGGCTCGATCGCCCCGGTTATACCGTGGAAAAGGCACGCGGCCTGCTGGATCTGTCCGTGGATGCCGGTAGCGTCGACGGCACCGGCAGTGCCACCAGCACTGTTCACGCCTACGCACCCGTCCGGACCGTTTCCAGCCGCGGCGACACGCTCAACGTGGGTCTGCTTTCGGCGACCTTCACCGCCGTCGCCGACGGCGTCATCAAGGTGGAGCTGGTCAACCACCGCGGCGTGCGCGACCGCGGGCCGCACTTCGCGGTAACCACGCCGGAGGGCTATCGGGGCGAGGCCGAGCAGGCGCCGGGCGCCGTCGTCCTGCGGGCGGGCGCACTGGCCGTGACCCTGCGGGAGGGGGAGGAGTGGACGGCGTCCTTCAGCTCAGCCGACCGCCTGCTGACGGCGAGTCTGCCGCGCGCCGTCGCTCACGTCGTCGGGCCGGATGGGACCGCTTACATACGCGAGCAACTCTCTCTGCGTCCGGGGGAGCGGGTCTACGGGCTGGGGGAGCGCTTCGGCGCCTTCACCAAGAACGGCCAGAGCGTGGACATCTGGAATGAGGACGGCGGTACCGCCTCCGAGCAGGCCTATAAGAACATCCCCCTGTATCTGACCAGTGCAGGCTACGGCGTGTTCGTCGCCGAGACCGGCGGGGTGTCCTTCGAGGTCGGCAGCGAGGTCAACACGCGGGTCCAGTTCTCGGTGGAGGGGGAGCGCCTGACCTACTACGTGATCGATGGGCCGACCCCGAAGGAGGTGCTGTGCCGCTACACGGCACTGACCGGCCGCGCTCCGATGCTGCCCACCTGGTCCTTCGGGCTGTGGTTGACCACGTCATTCACCACCGATTACGACGAGCAGACCGTCATGTCCTTCATCGACGGCATGGAGCAGCGGGACCTGCCGCTGAGCGTCTTCCACTTCGACTCCTTCTGGATGCGTGGCTTTCACTGGTGCGACTTCGTGTGGGACCCCGCGACCTTCCCCGACCCGGCCGGCATGCTGGAGCGCATCAAGGCCCGCGGCTTGCGCGTATGCGTGTGGATCAACCCCTATATCGCCCAGCGTTCGGCCCTGTTTGATGAGGGTGCCGCACGCGGCTACCTGGTGCGCACCACCGACGGTGATGTGTGGCAGACCGATCTGTGGCAGGCGGGCATGGCCCTGGTCGACTTCACCAACCCCGACGCCGTCGCCTGGTACCGGGAGAAACTCCAGGTGCTGCTGGACATGGGTGTGGACTGCTTCAAGACCGACTTCGGGGAGCGGATCCCGGTACGGGGCATCGCCTGGCATGACGGCTCCGACCCGGAGAAGATGCACAACTACTACACACAGCTGTACAACCGCACCGTCTTCGAACTGCTGCGCGAGCGGCGCGGCCAGGGGGAGGCGGTCCTGTTCGCCCGCTCGGCCACGGCGGGTGGACAGCAGTTCCCCGTGCACTGGGGCGGCGACAACGAGTCCACCTACGCCTCCATGGGGGAGACGCTGCGCGGCGGCTTGTCCCTGTGCGCCTCCGGCTTCGCCTATTGGAGCCACGACATCGGCGGTTTCGAGGGCACCCCGGACCCGGGCGTGTTCAAGCGCTGGCTGGCCTTCGGACTGTTGTCCTCCCATGCCCGGCTGCACGGCTCGAACTCGGTGCGCGTGCCCTGGGCCTTCGACGACGAGGCGGTCGAGGTGGCCCGCCGGTTCATCCGCCTGCGCCTGTCGCTCATGCCCTACCTGTACCGGCTGGCGGAGCAGGCGCACGCCACGGGGGCGCCGATGATGCGGCCCATGTTCCTGGAGTTCCCCGACGACCCCGGGGCTCGGGACGTCGATACCCAGTACATGCTCGGGGAGGCTCTACTGGTGGCGCCCGTGATGGACGCCGACGGCGAGGCGGAGGTCTACCTTCCCGAAGGCACCTGGACCTCCTGGTGGGACGGACACACCGTCACCGGTCCGCGCTGGGTGCGCGAGCGCCACGACCTGGACACCCTGCCCCTGTACGTGCGGCAGGGGAGCGTACTGCCCGTGACGGGACGGGTGGAACGGCCGGAGGACGACTGGGCCGCCGACCTCACCGTGCGGTGCTTCGGCCTGGTCGACGGCGACGAGCGTGAGGTAGTGGTCCCTGCGCACGACGGCTATGCGGCGGTCGCCTTCCGAGTCGCCTGCCGAGACGGCGTGGTCACGGCACGGGCCGACGGCGCTCGCGGCCCATGGCAGCTGGAGGTCGGCGGGACGCGCGTGCGGGCGGACGGTAAAGAGACGGTTAGCCTGGCCCCGAGCTTGAGGATGTGACCGCTCGGGACAATAAGTACACCCTGCCAGTCGTTTCGATGTCCGAATCGTCAGAACCCGTGACAAACGTGTCCGTGGACGCGCACTACGCTTTGACAATCGTTGGAATCAAGCTGTTCTGCTGTATGGTCGCGAGGCGATCGACGACGCTTGTCATGGTCTTTGAGGTTGGGTGTTGAGAATGCGGAACGTACCTTGGCCCCTACCCGGGGTACCAGTATCGCACTGGCGTCGTACGGCCGTACCGCCCGACGCGACGGGCTGCGACGTGAGCGCGATGGTGGTACTCGGTGAAGTCAATTGCGCCTCGCGCGGGTGGGCCGCCACGAGCAGCTATGACAGTACGTGGGGTAGGTGGGCAGAGCATGAGTGAGCGACTCAGATGTGCGGAGGCGCCGTCGAGGAGCGCACGACGAGAGAGGTGGGGATTCGTATTGAGTCGGACGTGGTAGCCGCTCCCTCAATCTGGCGCAGCGCGAGACGAACGCACGCTCTGCCTAGGGCGTGGAAATCTTGGTGAACCGTCGTCAGCGGGGTGGGGAAACCCGTTCCGATCGGCAGGTCGTCGAAGCCAACCACCGAGAGATCGCCGGGAATATCACGGCCAAGCTCAGCAGCCGCCCGCGTGAGTCCCAGTGCTTCCTCGTCGTTGGCGCAGAAGACGGCGGTGACGGCCGGATCGCGGAGCAAAGAGAGCCCAGCATGATAACCGGAGGAAGCGGACCAATCACCGCCTAACGGCTCGGGAACGTTCCGTCCATTGTCCTCAAGCGCAACGCGCCAAGCTTGGGTGCGCGCCTTCGCCGCATAAGAGTAAACGGGGCCGGTCACGTGATGAACGGTGTCGTGTCCCAAGGACAGCAGGTGTTCGACGGCAAGCCTGGCGCCCTGCGCCTGGTCGGTGTCGACACTGGGGTAGCCGCCGGCGTCTCCGGAGGTCACAACAACAAGGCGATCGCTGGTGGGGACGACGAAGGTACCCTCGCACGGCGACGCCTCCATAACAAGGATGACCGCGTCAGTCGACATCTCCTCGAGTCGCACTACAGCACCTGAAACCGCCTCAGAGGTGCGCGGCCCGGAGGGCGCCAGTACGATCGAGTAGCCGACTTCAGACGCTGCTTCGGCAATGGCGGCCAGAATCCTCGACTGCCCTTCCGAGAAGAGGTCGAACATGACAACTCCGAGGCTTTGGAAGGTGCCACGTTTGAGCGCGCGGGCCGCGGCGTTCGGCCGATAACCCAGGTCAGCTATTGCCTTACACACTCGTTCTCGTGTGTGTTCCGTGACGGCAGCAGAACCGTTCGCGACTCTCGAAACCGTCTGCGGAGAGACTCTCGCCGCTCGGGCGACGTCTGCCATCGATGGGCGACGCGTGGATTGGGGCCGATGGGTCACCATGACAGGCCTCCTGTCCGATGCCGCTTGACACGTTGCTTCCCTGCTGCGATAGTAACCCACGCGACAATGGTTGCGTAACCATCTTCAGTCTACTGCCGCTGTCGCGCATACCCACACTGGGACCCGTGACTGCCGAGATGACGGTGACGCCGCGGGTCCTGCCATCGCCTCGATCTCCTTCCCCGGGGACGAGGTGCCGATCTCAAGGAGGAGATCCCATGCCCATGATGCTCACTCGTCGTTCTGCGCTGATTGGCGGTCTCGTGGCTGCCGGCACTGCTAGCCTCGCGGCCTGCGGGGGCGGTTCCGACTCGGACTCCGGATCCAAGTCGGACAGCACCACCCTCAAGGTCTGGTGCTGGGACCCGGCCTTCAACATCTACGCGATGCAGGAGGCCGAGAAGATCTATGCAGAGGACCATCCGGACTTTAAGCTAGAGATTACGGAGATGGCCTGGGATGACGTCCAGCAGAAGCTAACTACCCTGGCTCAGTCGCAGGACCTCGACCAGCTCCCAGACATCTTCCTCATGCAGAACATGGCAGGACAGAAGAATATCGTAAACTACCCGGACATATTCTCTGACTATGCCGACTCTGGGATCGACTTCAGCCAGTTCCCTGAGGCCGTCGTCAGCTACTCCAACTACGAGGATGTTCAGTACGGTCTTCCCTTCGACTCCGGCACCGCGATCGGGGCATGGCGCACGGACTTCCTCGAACAGGCAGGCTATACCATCGACGACCTAACTGACATTACATGGTCACGCTTCATCGAGATTGGCAAAGTCGTCAAGTCTCAGATAAACAAGCCAATGCTCTCGAGCCAGGCGGGGCAGTCGGACCTCATCATGATGATGAACCAGTCGGCGGGTTCCTCTCTGTTTACTGATGACGGAACGGTTCACATCAAGGACAACGACACGCTCAAGAAATGCGCCGAAATCTATAAACAGCTCGTCGACGAGGGCATCCTCATTGAGGTCAACTCGTGGGATGAGTATGTTGCTTCCTTCACCAGTGAGCAGGTTGTCGGCACGATCAACGGTGTGTGGATCTCGGGTTCGATCCAGACGGCGAGTGATCAGTCCGGCAAGTGGGCGGTCACGAACGTTCCGTCCGTCGATGGCGTCGATGGTGCTACAAACTACACGGCTAACGGTGGCTCATTCTGGGCGATTTCCTCGACGGGGAACTACGACCTGGCTGCGGACTTCTTAAAGTCTACTTTTGCGGGATCCACCGAGTTCTACGACAACATCTTGCCGTCGTCAGGTGCCATCGCGAACTGGATACCTGCCGGCGATTCCGACGTCTACAACCAGCCGGTCGAATTCTACGGCGGCCAGACGGTCTACGCTGACGTCGTCGACTTTGGGTCGAAGGTTCCGACGGTGACCACTGGCGTCTACTACTACGAGGGACGCGACGCTGTCTCTGCCGCTCTTACACAGATCGTCGGCGGTGCAAACGTCGACAATGCGCTGTCCGACGCCTCGGATACCACCGAGTTTGCTATGGACTGATAATCAGTGCTACCCATCCGGGGGTCAAGGCGCTGTTCCGCCCTGACCCCCGGAGCGCGCGACAGATATACGAGTAGGCGGGCGCGATCCGCTAATATGACGAAATGGATTGTCAATGACGACGGCGAATATTACCTCAAGAACGAGTTTAGGGAAGAAGAAGAAAGCCACGCGTCCTACGCGGTCCGAACGGCGGCGCAACCTTACGGGGTGGGTCTTCATCATCCCGGCTGCGCTCCTCATATGCGTAATGAGTTTCTGGCCGATGGTGCAGGCATTTCTACTGTCATTGCAGACTGGACGAGGGGCCAGGCTTAAATACGCTGATCCGTTGTGGATGAACTATGAGCGCTTGTTCCACGACGAGATTTTCCTCATGACGCTCAAGACTACTTTCATCTACCTCATCATCCAGGTCCCGATCATGCTTGGGACAGCACTACTGCTGTCCGTGCTGCTCAACGACCCGAATCTGAGATTCAAGGCGTTCTGGCGCACTGCGATATTCTTGCCGTGCGCTGTCTCGCTAGTCTCCTACTCACTTGTGTTCCGTACTCTCTTTGCCAACGATGGCTTCATCAATGACCTGCTCACAGGGTTGCATCTTATCGATAGCCCCGTCAACTGGCTCGGGCAGACGAGTACAGCACGCATGGTCATTATCCTCGGTCTGCTATGGCGCTGGACGGGATACAACATGGTCTTTTATCTGGCAGGTCTGCAAAACATCGATATGGCCACGCTTGAGGCTGCCAAGATCGATGGGGCTAATGCGTGGCAGACCTTCTGGCACGTGACGGTGCCCCAGCTCAAACCAATGATCGTTCTCACCGCGATCATGTCCATTAACGGAACGCTCCAGCTCTTCGATGAGTCTTGGAATCTCACGAGGGGAGGCCCCGCGTACACGTCAATGTCGATGTCGCACTACCTTTACGAGCTCTCCTTCCTTAAGAGCCCGAACTTCGGATACGCTTCAGCGTTGTCCTACGTCATTCTTGTTCTTGTAGCGGTTCTCGCGTTCATTCAGATGAAAGTTGGTGACAAACGTGATGCGTAGATCCTCACTACGTCGTGTTCCCGCCTATGTATTTTTGTCGGTCGTGGCGTTCTTGTCGCTGTTCCCGCTGTACTTCATGGTGGTATCGGCTACAAACAGTTCCAACGAGGTTCTCTCTTCCAAGATGACTTTCGGTGGCAGTCTTGCGAATAACTGGCATCGATTGCTCGAGCTGTCCGACCTGTACTCGGCCTTGGGATACTCGGCGGCTATAGCGCTGCTGACAACGCTCCTTGCGCTCGTGGTGTGCTCTATCGCTGGGTACGGTTTCGAGATCTATCACTCGAGGGGCAAGGATACGGTGATGGCGATATTGCTGTTGGCGATGATGATTCCCTTTGCGGCGACGATGATCCCTCTGTTCCAGCTGTTCGGAAAAGTGGGACTCGTGAACTCGTTATGGGCGGTCGTCTTGCCGACGGTCTCTACGCCTTTCCTTATTCTGCTATTTCGTCAGGCATCCCGATCTTTTCCTCATGAGATTATCGAGGCGGCGCGACTAGATGGTCTGAGCGAGGTGGCCATCTTCGTACGCATGTACATTCCGACAATGAAATCCACGTATGCGGCGGCTGCGGTTGTTACATTCATGAATGCTTGGAACAACTTCATGTGGCCGAAAATCATTCTTGTCGACGTTCAATACCAGACTATGCCGATGCTGGTGTCTAACCTCGCAAGTGGTTACGTGACTGACTACGGCGTTCTCATGCTCGCGGTCCTCATCGCCTCCCTGCCGGCGGTGATCGTCTTCCTGGTCCTTCAGAGGTCGTTTGCGAACGGAATTATGGGTGCGGTCAAATGAGTTTCGACATTGCTCGCCTTGCGGACCCGGCTTTCTTTTCCGAGAACACGCTTCCTGCTCACTCCGATCACTTGTGGTACGCGAGCCAGGCTGAGGTCGCCGCTGGTAAGTCGTCGTTCCAAGTTAGTCTGGACGGGGTGTGGAAGTTCTCGTACGCTAAGAACCCGGAGGTTGCCGTAGACGGATTCGAAGACCCGTCATACGATGTCATCGAGTGGGACGACATTCCGGTTCCCGCGCACATTCAGCTTCACGGTTATGACCGGCCGCAGTATGTCAACGTCCAGTATCCCTGGGACGGACACGAGCAGGTCGATCCGGGCCAGGTGCCCAGCCACTACAACCCCGTCGCTTCGTACGTACGCGGTTTCACGCTACCCCGGTCTCTGCCTGAGGGCGAGCGGTTGGTCCTGCGCTTGGAAGGCGCCGAGTCCGCTGTGGTTGTTTGGGTGAACGGCGAGTATGTCGGTTACAGCGAGGACTCGTTCACGCCTGCCGAGTTCGACATCACGGAGTACGTGCGCTGTGGTTCCAACAGGCTCGCGCTGAGGGTATTTAAATGGAGTTCCGGCTCTTGGATCGAGGACCAAGACTTCTTCCGATTCTCTGGGCTGTTCCGCTCCGTCTTGTTGCGACGCCTGCCGGCTGTCCATCTGGCCGACGTAAGAGTGGGAGTCGCGCTTTCCGACGATCTCGATTCCGCTGAGGTCACAGTAGGTACCCGTCTCGAAGGCAATGGTAGAGTGAGGGCCAGGTTGGACGGTGTCGGCGCGCTGGTCTGGGACGACGACGGTGTGGGGCACGTAACGGTGCGCAACCCGCATCTGTGGAGCGCTGAGGACCCGCACCTTTACGACCTCACGATTGAGGTGCTCGATGAGGGAGGAGACGTCCAAGAAATTGTCCCTCAACGTGTCGGACTGAGGCGTTTTGAGATCGAGGACGGTCTTCTACGGATCAACGGCGAACGCATTGTCTTCAAGGGCGTTAATCGGCACGAGTTTGGGGAGCAGGGCCGCGTGATGTCGCGCGAGCGTACCGAACTGGACATCGTCGCCCTGAAACGCGCGAATGTTAACGCCGTCCGTACGAGCCATTACCCGAATAACTCGTTCTTCTATGAGTTGTGTGACCAGTATGGCCTCTACGTCATTGACGAGGCCAATCTCGAGTCTCACGGCGTTTGGGACGAGATTCTCCGGCATGACAAGGGCGTCGCCGGCGTGGTTCCCGGCGATCAGCCGCAGTGGCGCGAAGCGGTCCTCGACCGAGTGCGATCAATGTACGAGCGCGACAAGAACCATCCGTCGATTGTAATGTGGTCGTGCGGCAACGAGTCCTTTGGCGGCGACAATATTGCCGATATGGCCGCATTCCTGCGTGCCCACGATCAACGTCCCGTCCACTACGAGGGCATCTGCTGGGACCCGCGTCGGCCGGACTCCTCGGACGTTGTGTCCCACATGTATACGCCTGCCGCGAGTATCGAAGAGATGCTCCGCAGTCACGGGGATAAACCCTTCATCTTGTGCGAGTTCGCTCACGCGATGGGCAACTCCTTCGGTGCGGTCGACCGTTACCTTGACCTCAGCGAACGGGAACCGCGCTTCCAAGGCGGTTTCATTTGGGACTTTGCAGACCAGGCGATCCGGCTGACGGCCCCCAACGGCGAGGAGTACTGGGCCTACGGCGGTGACAGCGATGAGTCGCCGCACGACGGCGACTTCTGCGGTAATGGGATTTTCTATGCTGATCACAGTCCATCGCCCAAGATCCAGGAGGTGCGCCACCTTTACCAGCCGTTGCGGACCCACGTCACTGAGCGCTGTGTGACGGTAACTAACCGTTTCCTGTTCACCCGCTCTTCGGCCTACGACTGCGTAGTCACGCTCGAGCGCGAAGGCGTCATGGTTGCCCGCTCCACCCTCGATACTGACGTCGCACCCGGAGCGGAGGAGACATACGCACTGCCGTTGTCTCTGCCTGACGGTGATGGCGGTACTGGCGGCGAGTACGTCATCGTGGTCTCCTTCCGCTACCGCGAGCCCACTCAGTGGGCGCAAGCCGGTGAAGAGGTTTCCTGGGACGAGTGCGTCGTCACCATCGCGCCTCCGACTACGGCCGATATACACGCGCCCGCGGTACCGCTCTTTGTCATTCCTGGAAACCGTGCCCAACGCCCCGAGCTCGTCCGCGGACGGCACAACGTCGGAGTACGCGGCGAGTCCTTCGAAGCCGTATTCTCCTTCCTGACGCCCGCGCTGACCTCTTACCGGTTCGGACGCACACAGGATGGAGGAACTGAGCTATTGCGTGCCCCCGTCACACCGTGTTTCTGGCACGCTCCGACGGCCAACGAGCGCGGATATGGCGGCCCCTTCGAGGAGGGCCAGTGGCATCTGGCGTCGAGGTACTCTCGTCCCAGCGCGAACGGTACGGAACCCGTCGTCGCTGAAGATGAAGACGCTGTCACCGTGTCATACACGTACGTCCTCGCAGGCATGGAGAACGGGCGCTGCGTTATGAGTTATCGGGTGCTCTCCGACGGCACTGTAGAGGTCACCGAGACCCTTGAGCCTGGCGAGGATCCGCCGTCGTTGCCTGAGCTGTCCGTCATCATGGAGCTCCCCGGAACGATGAACCGGCTGACGTTTTACGGCGAGGGGCCGGAGGAAACCTACATTGATCGTCGCGGCGGCGGTCGTTTGGGCGTGTACTCCAGTACCGTAGCCTCCCAGATGGCCGACTATCTCGTCCCTCAGGAGTGTGGATCGCATACCGGTGTCCGTTGGGCCATGGTTACCGACCGGCGCGGACGTGGGATGAAGGTGAGTGCACCGAATGGCTCACCGATCGAGTTCTCCGCTCTCCCATGGACCCCATTCGAGATTGAAAATGCTCGTCACAGCTTCGAGCTACCGGCCAGCGGCAGGACCGTCCTGCGGCCAGCGGTTATGCGTAGAGGACTCGGCGGAGATGACTCCTGGGGGGCACGCCCACACGCGGAGTATCTCCTGCCGTCCGGCAGGATTGAGCACCGTTTCTCCTTTACAGGGGTGCTGTGATGACGGCGTTCCCGCGGCGTCCCAGTAGGGACGACAGCGCGCTGCACTACGGAGCGGACTACAACCCGGAGCAGTGGCCGCGCGAGACCTGGCGCGAGGACATTGCACTTATGCAAGAGGCCGGAGTCACAGTCGTGACGCTCGCAGTGTTCTCCTGGGCGCGCATCCAACCCACCGAAGACACCTGGGACTTCACATGGCTCGACGAGATCATCGACATGCTGTCCAAGGCGGGCATCGATGTCGACCTGGCCACTTCGACGGCCTCCCCTCCGGCATGGTTGACGATGAAGCACCCCGAGGTCCTCCCGGTCACGTACGACGGGCACATTCTTTGGCAGGGCGGCAGACAGCACTGGCGGCCAACTTCACCGCTCTTCCGTCAGTACGCCCTCGAGGTCACACGTCGTCTGGCTGAGCGCTATGGACATAACCCGGCCGTCGTGGCCTGGCACGTCAACAACGAGCTCGGAGGCGCCAATGTCTTCGACTACTCGGATGACGCCGCCGCGGCATTCAGGGCGTGGCTGCGTGGACATTACGACGACCTCGAGGACCTCAACGCGGCCTGGGGCACAAGTTTCTGGTCCCAGCATTACGCGCGGTGGGAGGAGATTCTTCCACCGCGCCAGGCGGGCGCGCAGAACAACCCCGGTCAGGTGCTTGACTTCCAACGCTTCAGCGGTGATGCCTTGCGCGATCACCTGGCAGCCGAGACCGCGATCCTTCACGAGTTGTCACCGGGCGTCCCCGTGACCACGAACCTCATGCTGGCGGCGAACTATCAGAGCATCGACTACTCGGCATGGGCCCGCGACACAGATTTCATTTCCAACGACCACTACCTCCTGCCTGGCGAGGGAGGAATCGAGGAGCTGGCGTTCTCCGCCTCCGCCACGTCGGCGATCGCCGACGGCGAGCCTTGGTGGCTCATGGAGCACGCGACGAGCGCTGTGAACTGGCGCACGGTAAACCCGGCGAAGCGACCTGGACAGTTGCGCCGCGACTCGCTCACTCACCTCGGTCACGGCGCTGATGCCATCTGCTTCTTCCAGTGGCGGGCATCTGCGGCAGGCGGTGAGCGGTTCCACTCTGCTATGGTCCCTCACGCCGGTAGGCACTCCCGGGTGTTCCGCGAGGTGACCGCACTGGGCCGAGAACTGCGTTCTCTTCGCGAGGTCGCAGGGAGCCCTAGCCTGCCGGCGCGCTGCGCGCTCGTCTTCGATTATGAGACCTGGCTCCTCTTTCAAGGCGACTCTATGCCCGATAACCGTATCGAATATCGGGAAGAGCTCGTACGCTGGTACCGCGTGTTTGCCGATCTCGGGCTACGGGTAGACGTCGTGTGTCCGCAAAATGACCTGGCGCGTTACGACTTTCTTGCTGCTCCTCTGCTCCACCTAGTGCCGAGTACGCTTGCTGCCCGGCTGCGTGAGGCAGTGGAAAGCGGGACTCACCTCGTCACGACCTACTTCTCCGGTATCGCCGACGAGCACGCCAGGGTCTACCTTGGCGGCTACCCGGGTGCCCTGAGAGGCCTGCTCGGTGTGCGGGTGGACGAGATGCGTCCATTACTCGACGGTACGACCCTCATGGTCGATGGTGGTGGGACGATGGCAAACGGCTTGGCCGGCTCCTGGTGCGAGCCCGTTGAGATTGTCTCCCCTGAAGTCGAGGTGCTACGGACCTATAGCGATTGCCAGGACACGCTGAAAGCAGGATTGCAACCCGGTACTCCGGCTGTAACTCGTCGGACACTGGGGCGTGGGTCGGCCGCCTACGTCTCGACGAGGCTCGAGCACAGTGCACTGAGTGACCTGCTTGCCGAACTGATCGCTCGCGCCGGCATCACTGCGGACTTGCCCACGCCGCTCGCCGGCGAGGTCATCGCTTCGGTGCGCCGTGGTGACCAGGCGGATTACTGGACGCTTACCAATCGCGGGCGGGTTGACCTTGGGCCCGCGGACGATGTTGCGGCGCTACTGGGCGGCACCGTACTCGGCGGGGCGCATACTCTCGGGCTCGACGACGCCATCGTTGTGCGGGTGCCGCGTCGTTGACTCTGTGTGCGGAGATGCCCGAACTGCGAATGGGTTGGTCAGGCGTCCTGGGAAGAAAGCTGCGGCCTTGCTTGTGAAGGAACATAAGCCTGAGTCCTGGCAGTTTAGTGCCCTGGGTTTAGATTGTTGAGGATTTGCTGTGCGGTCAGGGTGGTCCGGGGTTGGTCGGTGGTGGTCTGCTCGCCGACGCCCGGCGCGTCGGCGTTGTCGATGATGCCGGTGCCGTCGGCGGTGGTGCCGTCGGTGATGGTGTCGTCTGGTGGTGGTGGGGTGTAGGCCTGTTCGTGCTCGATCGGGGTGTGCATGCCTATGGCGGAGTGAGGACGGGTGTTGCCCGACCAGTTGCACCCACTGGGCGGTAGCGAACACGGGCGTCCTCGGTGCCCTGCCAGGGGCCGTGGTCGTCGAGGTAATGGCGGCCCAAGGATCAATTCCGCCTTGTACAGGGAGTTCAGGGCCTCGGCCAGAGCGTTATCGTATGAGTCTCCCTCGGGTGCCCACCGCGGCCACAGCATCACAGTCCGAGCAGGGCCTGCCCGCACTCGGATTGCCCGGTACTCCTGACTCGTGCCACTTTTGGTGACATGACGTCGGGATCGTGGTTTTTCGTTGGTGTGGTGTGGTTGGGTTGGTGGTTGTGGGGCACTAATCCGGTGGCCTGTAGAGTGATGGGGTGTGAGCCCGTTTATTCGGAAGGTGCGTACAGCGTCGGGGGCTACGGCGGTGCAGATCGTGGCTAAGGAGCACGGGGTGCGCCGGATTGTGGAGCACCTGGGCTCAGCCCACGGGTGAGGCGGAGCTGGCGGTCCTGATGGAGGCGGGACGGGAGAAGATCCGGGGCGGCCAGGGCGTGCTGGACCTGGCCGGCCTGACACCTCAGGCCGCCGGCCAGGTCGCGCAGGCGGTAGTCGTCGCTCAGCGCTCGGCCCTGCTGTGGGATGTCCTGTGTGCGGCCTACGAGGCCCTGGGGCTGGGTGAGGCCACTGGCGGGGATGAGGGGTTTATGCAGATGGTGCTGGCCCGTCTGGTCGAGCCCACCAGTAAGGAGCAGGTACCCCGGGTGATCTCCGAGCTGGGTGTGCAGCCGGCCTCCAGGAGGACACTGTTCCGCTCGCTGGCGCGCTGCGCGGGCCGCCAGTGGCGGGAACGGATTGCGGACGCCTGCCTGCGGCATGTCACCGGCCGCGGGGACCTGAGTCTGTGTTTGTATGACGTGACGACCCTGTACTTCGAGGCGGAGAAGGAGGACGACCTACGGCGGGTGGGCTATTCCAAGGAGCGGCGGGTGGACCCGCAGGTCATTGTGGGGCTGCTGGTGGATAGGGCCGGCTTCCCCCTACAGATAGGCTGCTGGGAGGGCAACAGGGCCGAAACCAGCACGATCGTGCCGATGATCGAGGAGTTCCGGGAGGCGTCGGGGATTGATCACCTGGTCGTGGTGGCGGACGCCGGCATGCTCTCCGCGGCCAACCTCGAAGCGCTCGATCAGGCCGGCTTGGGGTTCATTGTGGGGTCCCGCATGACCAAGGCGCCGGCGGACCTGGCGGCGCACTTCGCCTGGCGCGGGGACGCCTTGGCCGATGGGCAGGTGATCGACACCATCACCCCACGTAAAGGTTCCATCAGCAGGGAACGCGACAGCGGCCTGCGTGATGAGCCCGTCTGGAGCCCAGTGGAGTTTCCGGGCTCGTGGCGGGCGATCTGGGCCTACAGCGCGCGCCGGTTCGCCCGGCACCAGCAAGACCCTCACCGCCCAGGAGAACCGGGCTCGGGCGGTGGTCGCCGGCCACAGGCGCCCCAAGGGCACCCGCTTCGTCACCACCCGTAAGGGCGACCAGGTGCTCGACGAGAAGGCTCTTGCCCGCGCCAAGAGACTGGCCGGGCTGAAAGGCTACGTGAGCAACATCCCCGCCGGCATCATGCCCGCCAGTGAGGTGATCGCCTCATATCACGAGCTGTGGCACGTGGAGCAGTCCTTCCGCATGTCCAAGCACGACCTGAAGGCCAGGCCCGTCTTCCACCACACCCACGACGCCATCCAGGCCCACCTCACCATCGTCATGGCATCCCTCGCGATAGCCCGCCACCTACAAGCCGCCACCGGAATCAGCATCAAACAACTCGTCCGCGAACTGCGGCCCCTCCAAGAAGTCACCATCACCATCAACGGCCACCACATCACCGCCCAACCCCAGACCACCCAGACCGCACAGCAAATCCTCAACAACCTAAACACCGCAGGGCACTAAACTGTCAGGAGTCAGGCCCCCGGCTCGCGGCTTGTCGGCCTCCAGCTGCCTGATCCGCTCAGCGTCCTGACTGGTGGTTCCCGGCCGGGCGCCCGCGTCGATCTCGCCCCTCCTACGTAGCAGGTGCGCAGCGCCTCGGGGCGGGGCGCCCAGCTCCTCGCCGATCTTCCAGGCCCGCCCCCTTAGACCACTCCGGGGTCCCCCGACGGGCCCCTGCACACCCCATCCTGGTAGCCCGCTCTCGCAGCCCTCTTCGGGATACTTCCACGGGTAGCACTCCCGGCAGTGATCCTTCCGTGTATTCACTGCCTCCATCAAACCCGGTGCAGTTCACCATGCTGTCGCTTCGCCGCCGGCATGTGAGCGCCGGCCGGGAAAGGGGCAGGGGTCATGGTGTCAGCGCGGCGCGCCACGAATGATCAGCCAACCACGCCCGAGCGGTCGTTCAAGTAGTAGCGCAGCGTCGCCTGCGAATCCAGTACGCCACGGCTCAGTGATGGTGCTGATGTCTATGTCCTCTAAGCCGCCACCGGATTGTTTTGCTTCAGGATAGCTCTCGACGTGTTCTCCGGGGTAACCGGTGTTGTTGGTAACGTAATCGCGGATGGCTTGGTCTTCGGCGGTGAAGGCGATGATATAGCCCCAGCCTCCGGGGTAGTTTTCGGCGAAGTTTACGGCTGGGGAGACCGAGAGGACTTCGGCGTTCTCGGGTAGCTCGTGTCCTTGGCCGATGGACAGGATGTCGTCCAGGTGCTCCATGTCCGCCGGGTAGGGGGCGCCCTCCTGCTGGTTCGCTGTCACTGCGGCCTCCTGGGTTGCGACTGACTGCGTGGGTGAGGTGCTACGTGAGTTTGACGTCGCGCCACAGGCCAAGAGCGCCAAGGCTCCAGCGAGCAGGACAGCGGCGAATAAGCCGGAGACTCGTCGTGATTCCACGCGCAACATGCGGGTGCGTTTGGAGACAGGGATTGGCGGCATGGGTAACCGCATGAGCGTCAGCGGGGCGCGCCGCGGATAATGAGCCAGCCACGCCCCAGCGGCCGCTCAAGCAGCAACATTGCGTCGCCGCCGAAACCTAAATCCCAGGGGTCTGAAATCGAACTCAAATCGACGTCCTCTAAGCCGTCTCTGCCTTGCTTCGCATTCGGGCCAGATATGTATTCGCCTGGGTGGCCTGTCTGCTCTGAAACGTAGTCGCGTATGGCTTGATCCTCGGATGTGAAGGCGATGATGTAGCCCCAGCCTCCGGGGTAGCTGGCGGCGAAGTTCACGGCTGGGGAGACTGAGAGAACTTCGGCGTTCTCGGGCAGCTCGTGTCCCTGCCCGATGGATAGTATGTCATCCAGGTGCTCCATGTCCGCCGGGTAGGGGGCGCCCTCCTGCTGGGTGGATGTCATGGTGGCCTCCTGGGTAGCGATAGACTGGGTGGGTGTGGCGTCGCGCGAGCCTGATACTGCTCCACAGGACGACAGCACCAGCGCGCTCGTGAGTAGGACACCGAGCGTAGCCCGTGGTTTCGCTGCGTTGATCATGGCCCAGTCCCGTGCTGCACTGATGATTTACCGACCAGATCGTACTCCTGAGCCATGCCCGCCTGATGCAGCTTCTGCATTTCGGCATCGGTTATATTCGCGGGACCTATCGGTGTGTCCTTATTGCGGTCCCAGTTGTACCGATCGGCCACGTGTACCCGGTAGTCGTAAGAGTAAGTGTAATCTGAGTTGGAGTCGGTTGGCGGGTATACGGTTACGGTGCCTTCTGTGCAGTACTGGTAGCCACCCGTCGCATAAAACCAGTTCTCGCTCTCGCTTTGTTGAGCGTAGCCAGACGTCCAATCGGTGTTGAAAGGGTAGGTCATCGGACCGGTCGCCCCGGAGGCTTTATAGTCGTCTACCGCAGCGTTGACCGCGCGAGTGACCTCAGTCTGTGAGCCTTCGTCCAAGCTGGACAAGTCATCGAGCATGCCGTCAACGTTTATGTATTGCGGCGTTCCGGTGTTATCCAGATAGTGGTTCAAATTAGCTGCGGCGTCTGGCCATGTATCCTCGAGTGCACGTGCGGCAAGCGTTGCCCCCTCGTGTACTAGGTGATCTCGCAGGGTGGCGTCGCGTTGTCCGTGCGGGCCAGATCCCTCGTCCGGAGTGTCGCCCGGATACTGCCATGGGTCTACACCCGGCATGTCGGCGTGTTCGCCGGGTACCGGATCGCCCAGGCCTGTTTTACTGGTGTTGCCGTCTGAGTTTCCCTTCCCGCTCGGCACGCTGCCCCTGGGCACCACACGTCCGGAGCGGGAACTCCGGGTGGCGGTGTCTCCTCCGACCTGGGACGGGTTAGAACGCGGATTTGGATTGGGGTCGGGCTTAGGTGATGGTCCTGGTTGCGGATTCGGCGTGGCTGAATTGAGTGCCTGGGCGTAGTCGGCGTCGACCTGGTTGGCCAGGGTGACGGTGGCTGCCACCATTCCGGCCAGTTCATCGGCCTGGGACTGGATGAGTTTCGCATCGGCCGTCGTCCCACCGGCGGAGCCGCCGGTCGTGGTTGCTGCCGTAGCGGCGGACATGTTGCTCGTCGTGGGGAGGATCGCGGTGACAGTTCCGTCATCGGCCAAGGACAAATTGGGATTGGCGCCGGCGTAGTCCTGGCACGCCAAGACCTGACGACGAACCGCGACCAGCCCGTCGCAGGCGGTGGCGGTGGCGGTCTGGAGCGAGCCGACCCGCGCGATAAGCTCGCTGTGTTCGGCGATGCTCGAGCGCAGCGCCGCGCGCATGGCGTTGACGCCCGAAGACCGCGAGGCCACCTGGCCCAGTGCCAACTCGGCATCTTCGTGTAGAGATGACAGGTGCGTGCCCATTGTCCTGAGCGAGTCCGAGGCTTCGGCCACGCCGTCGGGACTCCAAGTACGGATGTCTGCCCACGTCGCCATCGCTCAGGCCAACCCCTTCTCAATCGCCCACTGCAAGGCTGAACCGGAGGTGGTCCTGGGGGTCAGCTCGGCCATGGCCGCATCATTCGCACGGTGAGCGGATGCCAACTCGGAGGTGCCCGAGCCGACGTCCGCGTACCGACTGCCCAGGGCATCGGTCAAGTCCTTGAGTGAGGCGGCGGCCGCAGTCACCGCTCCGGAAGTGAGTGAGCCTGGCATAGCAGCCCCGATGCTGCTCAGGGCGCCGTCAGGATCCATGCTTCGCAGGTCGCTGTCCAACGTCCCGGCGCGAGCCGCCAACATCTCTAGATCGCCGGCGATGATATGAATGAACCCTTCGGGCATCGGCTGCGTTCCTTCTGAAGTCGGGTGTAAAACGTGCGGTGGAACATCTTTGGAGCGGCCCAAGGGGTTATGTGACCCTCAGGTAGGTCCCAAGCTGTTTGCGACGTTAGCTGCACGACACCTCCTTGTCAAATCCGTTATGAAGGCGCAGTTGGCTGTCGCGGTTACTGCCGCATCTGAGGGATTACATCACGGATTTGTTCTGACAACTGGCGTGAGGCGCGCTTGCCCTCCTAGGGTTATGAGTTATGAGGAGTTGGTATTTGTACATCGCCGCTGTAGTCCTGTTCGTGGCAGGGGTCGCCATGATCTTTGTCGAGCACGTCGGGCCGGAACCGGACATCAGCTGTGCTGGGCCTGATGATCCGTTGTCGGGCTACACATTTGAGGTCGACGGCGAGGAGTGCCCCATAAGCGTCGAGGACTTCAACGCCATCCTCGAATACGATCGATCGGCGCTGCCGGTGCGCCGCGCGGGCCTGGGGATCGCCGTCGTCGGCATCGGGGTGGGCATTGGCGGGATCGTCGTCGGCCGTCGTCAGAAGCGGGCCGCTCGCGCCGCCGCCGATGCCGTCCCGCCGCAGCAATACGGAGCCTGAGGCGCTGCGACGCGCGGGCGCTTGGGGGCCCGCTACGGCTTGATACGCGCCCGCTGCGGTTGCGGATGAAATCGCCGATCCATGTCTTGCCCCTGAAGCGGTCTTATTTAGAAGCAAGGTCGACGCTCGAGTTAAAGCGGTTATTCGGATCGGTGGGTGTGGTGCTTAGGGGCGGAGTGCTGCGATGAGGTGGTCGTTCTCGGGCGTGGGAGGTCGTTTTCGGGCCGACGAGGACGTCTTGGGCGAACCCGGGACGTCCTCGGGCTGGCGGTGTTGGTGGCCGACGGCGATTCGTTCGAGTTGTCGGAGTTATGCGGGCACCGGATCGAGGGTCGTGGCCCTTGGCGACGCATGGCAGCGGCACCGGGTGCCGCGCACAAGGCGCACACGGCTCGCCAACCGCGCATACTGGGGTGGGCCTACCAGCGGGTGGTCGCTCCGCAAGCTGTGGGACGCTGTCTCGGCTTGTGAAGCGCCATCTCCCAAACGGCTCATGCCGGCTGCCCCGCGTCTGTTGGGACCGAGTCGCCGTCTCAGTCCAGTTTGAAGGCACGGCGGGGGATCGCGTCCACCAGATCGTGGGCCACGGCAGCCGCCTCATCCATACTCAGCCGGTGCTCGACCACCAGTCGTGCCAGGAAGCCCGCGTCGCAGCGGCGCGCGATGCCGTGGCGCGCCGGAATCGAGCAGAAGGCCCGGGTGTCGTCAATGAAGCCGGAGGTCTTGTAGAAGGTCGCCGAACCCGTCGTCGCCTCCCGGAAGCGCGTGATCGCATCCGGCTCGTCGATGAACCACCACGGCACCCCCACGTACACGGCCCGGTACCAACCGGCCAGTGGCGCCAGTTCGCGGGAGTAGACCGTCTCATCCATGGTGAAGGGGATCAGGTGGAAGCCGTCGGCGTTGCCGTAGGCGTCCAACAGTGGCTGTAGGGCACGCGTGAACTCCACCGAGGTGGGAATGTCCCCGCCCACGTCAGCGCCGTACCGGGACAGTGCCCCGGAGTCGTGATTGCGGTACACGGCCGGGTGCAGCGTCATCACCAACCCGTCGTCCGCCGCCAGCCGCGCCTGGTCGTTCACCATGTGGCGCCGCAGCCGGGCGGCGTCGGCGGCGTCGATCCGTCCCGCCAGGGCGCGCGCGTACAGCACCTCCGCCTCCGCGTCCTCCAGCCGCTGTGTGCCCGCATCCGCATGCGAGTGATCCGAGGAGACCGCGCCACAGGCCTTGAAGAAGGCCCGTCGGCGCCGCATCGCCTCGACGTGCCCGGCATAGGTGGAAACCTCCTGGTCGGCCGCCTGCCCCAGCGCCTCGGTCAACTCCCGCCAGCCGGGCCGGGCCGGCTCCAGATAGGCGTCGGGGCGGAACGTCGGGATCACCCGGCCGTTCCAATCCGGGTCGGCGGCCAGGGCGCGGTGGGCGGCCAAGTCCGAGCACGGATCGTCCGTCGTCGCCAGCACCGCGATGTTGAAACGCTCGTACAGTGCCCGCGCCGTGAACGGCTCCGTGCGCAGGGCGGCGTCGATCTGGTCGTAGATCGCGTCCGCGGTGGCGGCCGACGGTCGAACCCGCACTCCGAACACGTCGTGGAAGACCTCGGTGAACCAGGTCTGTACCGGGGTACCGGCCAGCAGGTGCCAGTGCTCGCACAGCAGCCGGAATGCCGCCCGTGACCTCTCCGGGCTCAATTCGCTGCCCACCGGGACACCCAGTTGCTCCAGTTCCACCCCGCCCAGGGAGTGCAGCAAACGGTTGGTGTAGTGGTCCGGAGTGAGCAACAGGCTGGTGGGGTCGGCGAAGGAGACGTCCTGGGCCAGCCACTCGGGTGGGACGTGCCCGTGCGGGGAGATGATCGGCGCGTCGGCCACCTCCGCCAGGAGTTCGCGGGCCACCGCGCGGGTGGCCGGGTCGGCGGGCAGCAGCCGGTCGGGGTTAAGGGTCAGTGGCTGGACTGGGGCGGACACGGTGGTCTCCTTGGTAACTGGTGCTGATACTGGGGCATGGCGGCCGACGACGATGTCGGTTACGGGCTGCTCCCGCAAGGGGGCGCCGTCGTCGGGCGGGGGAGGCCGGGCTCAGGTGACGGGCGGCAGGACGGGTGGCGCCACGGGCGCCGGCCCGACGCTCTCCCGCTCCTGCAGGGACATCTCCAGCATGGTGACGGCCGGCTGCGGCTGGGACCGGTGGCGCAGGTGCCCGACGATCGCCGTCGCCGCCCGCATGCCCAGCCGCCGCGACCCGGCCGCCAGGGAGGTGAGCCCCGGGTTGGTCAGGGCGGACAGGTCCACGTTGTCCACGCCGATGATCGATACATCCTCGGGCACGCGCAGGCCGCGAGCGACCGCCGCCTTCATGAAGCCGATCGCCAGGAGGTCGTTGTAGCCGACAACGGCACTGGTCGGGTGGCGGCCCCACGTCTCCAAGGCGTGCAGTCCACCGCCGATGGTGGGGGAGAAGGGCCCGATCCGGCGCGGGCGCAGGCCGAGGGCATGACAGGCGCGGGTCAGCCCCTCCCAGCGAGTGCCGTTGGACCATGAGTCCGGCGGCCCCGCCAGGTAGGTCAGCTCGCTATGCCCGTGGGCGGCCAGGTGCTCAACGACGGCGCGCATCCCCTGTACGGAGTCCGACAGGATCGAGGTGACGCCGGGAACCTGCCGGTTCAGCGACACCACGGGCACGGCCCGGTTGAACTGTTGGATCGCCGAGTTGCTCATGCGGGAGGAGGCCAGGACGATCCCGTCGATCAGGTGCAGTACCTTCCCGATGGCGGCCCGCTCCTGGGCGGCGTTCTCCCGGGAATCGACCAGCAGCACCGTGTAACCGTTGGCGCGCGCCGACTCCTGCAGGCCGATCATGACGCGGCTGAAGAAGGGGTTGCCGACGTCGGCGATCGCCAGCGCGATCACATAGGTTTCCTCCGCGGAGCCGGCGGGACGGCGGGGCCGAGTGCGCTTGTAGCCCAACTGTTCGGCGACGACGTAGATGCGGTCGGCGGTCTCGGTTGACACCCGGCCGGGGCGGGTCAGCGCGCGGGACACGGTCGATGGCGCAACCCCAGCCGCGGCGGCGATGTCGTAGATCGTGATGGGCTTGTCACGCCCGCGCTCCTCTGCGCCCTGTGGACGCGTCGAGGCATTGTCGACGTCGGCTAAGGCGGTGGTGTCGTCGTCCGAGACTGTGGTTGGCAAGCGTGCTCCTTTCCGAGTGGCGGGCGGTGCCGCGTTGTCGCGGCCGGGAGTCCGAAGCGAGTGAGCGGGTCAACACTCGTGGCGGCGCCGCTTGCCCAGCCAACGGTCTCGCACCACGAAGGCATTCTGCTTGGGCTCCCGCGACCGGGTGAACATGCCCTTCTTGTTGCCGCCGACTCGGGTGGTGCCGGTCCCGGTCTGGAAGTCGGCGAAATTCCACATCTGCTCACCCACGATCTGCGGGTAGGCGTCGAAGACGCGGTGGTACATGGCCAGCAGGTCCACCTGAAACTCCTCGGACCACGGGCGGCGCAGCAGATCCCGCATACCGGACAGCGTGTCGGCCCCGTACTCGGTGAACAGGATCGGCTTGCCCGGTGCCCGCTCGATCCAGGCGTCGATCTCCGCTCGCAGTCCCGCCTCGGCGGCCGGCAGGTCGCCGTTGTTCACGTACCAGCCGTAGTAACGGTTGAGCATGACCACGTCGAACAGGTCAACCACCCGCTCCTGGGCGGGCTGTCCCATCATCACATTGACATAGCCGACCGGTCGGTTCGGGTCCGCTTCCCGGGCCGCGGCGGCCAGAGGCTCGAAGTATCGCAATGAGGCTTCGGTGTTGCTCTCCGGCTCGTTGGCCAGCGACCACAGCACTACGCACGGGTGATTCTTGTCTCGGGCGATCAACTCGCGGATGTGGTCGGCGTGAGCCGCCTGCGTATGTGCGTTCACGTGGTCCTCGCTGAACAAGGGAATCGGATCGCCCCCGAAGAAGCCGCCGATGATGGCCGTGTTCAGCCCGACCGCCGCCGTTTCGTCGATCACCACGAAGCCGCGTTCATCGGCGTAGTCCATGACCTCCTCGGCGTAGGGGTAGTGGGAGGTGCGGAAGGAGTTCGCGCCCTGCCACTCCATCAGCTCGAAGTCATGGACCATGAGCGCGGGGTCGTGTCCCTTGCCCCGTACCAGGTTGTCCTCGTGGCGGCCGTAGCCGCGGAAGTAGAACGGCTCCCCGTTGATGAGGAACTGCGAGTCGCGCACCGTCACGGTGCGCACGCCGAAGCGCTGCGGGTAGACGTCCTCACTCGCGCCGCCGTCCGCGGAGCCGCGGGCGTGCACCTCCAGCGTGTACAGGTAGCCGGAACCGGGCTGCCATAGGTTTACGTTGTCGATGGTGAGCGTCCCGGCGGCGCCTTCGGCATGGGCGACCTCCGCACCGGCGGCATCCTTGACGACGACGTGGACGTGCTCGGCGCCCTCCGCCTCAACGGTGTAGGTGACGCGTCCGGCGGTGCCCTCGGGGCTGGTGGCGTAGTCAGTGACGATGGTGACGTCGGTGACGGCGATCCGCGGCCGGGTATAAAGCACGACCGAGCGGTGGATGCCCGCGTAGTTGAAGAAGTCGTGGAAGTAACGCTGCACGGTGCGTCCCTGGGCGTCCTCCGCGAGGAAGCCCACGGGGATGGACTGCCAGGACAGTCGATTGTCCACGCGCACGGTGATGCGGAAGTCGCGCCCAGCCGTCACATGGTCGGTGATGTCGGCCTCGAAAGGAAGGTAACCGCCCGTGTGCTGGGCAACCTCGACGCCGTCGACCCACACGCGCGCCTCATGGGTCACGGAGCCGAAACGTAGAACCAGTCGGTCCTCGCCCAGATTGTGCGGGGCGACGGCCTCGCGCTCGTACCATGCAGGACCCACGTGGTCGTGGACTTCGGGGGCGATGGTGATGTCGTTGTAGGAGGCGGGCACCGGCATGGGGCGCGGTGCGGGCAGGGGTGTGGCGAACCAACGCTCGGCCTGACCACGGTCCTCCGGGTCGAGCTGGAAGCGCCACACCCCGTCGAGGGACACGACTGTGCGCGAGGCGGAATTGCGTACGGACAGCATGCGGGCTCCCTTGTCTGTCGCCCGCAGAGGCCTGCTCCACCGCGCCGTCGTGGAGCGTGGATTCTGCGGGGGCGTGTGTGGTGAACTACATTGCCATCCCACAACTTAGTCCCTGATCCGCCTACGAGTTGCCGTTTGTTGCCACTTGAAGCAGAGGGTGAAGGTGCGGCCGACGGCGTCCGTGCCTGAAGGCACTTCCTGCTCCAGCGCCTACTGCGAGCTTTTGTCATCTGTTTCGAGCTTTTGCACCCTGGTGTGTGGCAAATAGGTGCACAGCAGAGCACAAAAGCTCGTAGCAGAGGGGCGGTAGCACGCCTCCCAGGCTCCGGAGGGCTCCACGGCGGTCGGGTGGTCTTTGGCAACTCGTGGCAACTGGGGATATCGCTGCCGTCCGGGAGAGAATCTGCATTCAGTAGCGTCCGCAGCAAAGGAGCCGATCCGCCCATGAAACTGACCATAGAGGGTCTGCAGGATCGGGACGCGTTCCGGGACGCGGGTGTCGTCACGCCCGGCTTCGATGTCGCCGCCATGCAGGACGCGGGGAGACGCCGTCCGCGCTGGCTCCACCTGGGTGCCGGCAATATCTTCCGTGTCTTCCTGGCCCGTATCGCCGACGACCTCATCACCGCCGGACACCACTGGCCCATTACCGCCGTCGTCACCACCGACCCGGCCGGCTTCAACGCCCGGCTCGGCGCCCACGACCTACTCACCCTCGGCGTCACGCTCAACCCCGACGGCGGCCGCGATCTGCGCGCCATCGCCGGGGTGTGCGAGGCCCTGGTCACCCGCCGCGAGGGCGACCTCGCCCGTCTGTTCGCACTCGCCGCCGATCCAGAGGTCACGCTTGTCTCCCTGACCATCACCGAGAAGGGCTACGCCGTTCACGACGGCGCCGGCCGACTCCTGCCAGAGCTCGCCGACGCCGTCGCCACCGATCCCCACGGTTACCAGTCCCACGCCATGGCGGTGCTCGCGGCCCTTCTGCTGACCCGCTACGAGGCGGGCGGCGCCCCCATCACCCTGATGAGCTGCGACAACTTCAGCCACAACGGCGACCGGCTGCGAGAGGCGATCACCGTCATCGCCCGCGGCTGGGTGCAGGCCGGCTCCGCGGCGGAGAGTTTCCTCGCCTGGCTGGCCGACCCGACCCGCGTCGCCTTCCCCATCACCGTCATCGACAAGATCACCCCGCGACCCAGCCCGGCCGTCAGTGACGACCTGGCCCGGCTCGGCTTCACCGACATGGCGCTGGCCACCCGTGGACGCACCGCGATGGCCGGCTTCGTCAACGCCGAACCCACCGAGTACCTGATCATTGAGGACGCCTTCGCCGCCGCCCGCCCGCCCTTCGAACAGGCCGGCGCCCACGTGGTCGCACGCGAGGTGTGCGACAAGTTCGAGAACATGAAAGTCACCACCTGCCTTAACCCGCTGCACACGGCTCTCGCCGTCGCCGGCTGCCTACTGCGGATGCCCACGATTGATGCGGAGATGCGCGACCCGGCCCTGGAAGCGCTGGTCAGCCGCCTGGGCTGGGACGAGGGCCTGCCGGTGGTCTCCGATCCCGGCGTCGTCGCCCCCGCGGATTTCCTCACCGAGGTCCTGGGAACCCGCTTCACCAACCCCTACCTGCCCGACGACCCGGCCCGCATCGCCATGGACACCTCGCAGAAGCTGCCGATCCGCTTCGGACAGACCCTGCTGCGCTACCGCGAACGTGGCCTGGACCTGGGCGGCCTGACGGCCATCCCGCTGGTGATCGCCCTGTGGTGCCGCTATCTGACGGGCATTGCCGACGACGGTGCGCCCTTCACGCCGTCCTCCGATCCGCGCTATGAGGAGCTGCACGCCCACGTGGCCGGTCTGTCCCTGGGCGGGAGCGCCGACGCCGCGGCCATCCACGCCGCACTGCGACCCATCCTGTCCGACCCGACCCTGTTCGCCCTGGACCTGTACACCACCCCGCTGGCCGTCAAGATCGAGACACTGCTGGCGCGACTACTCGCCGGCCCCGGCGCCGTGCGCACCACCATCGAGGAGGAGATGCTGCCATGAAGATGACCTTCCGCTGGTATGGGGAGGCCTACGACCCGATCCCCCTGGAGCATGTGCGCCAGATACCCGGCATGACCGGCATCATGGGGGTGTTGGACCAGTACGCCGCGGGCGAGGTCTGGAGCCGGGAGGACATCGGCGCCCTGGTGGATCGGGTACACGCCCAGGGCCTCGAGTGTGAGGTGATCGAGTCCGTCAATGTCCACGAGGACATCAAGCTGGGACTGCCCAGCCGTGACGCCTACATCGCCAACTACTGCCAGACCTTGGAGAACCTGGCGGCGTTCGGCATCAAGGTGGTCATTTACAACTTCATGCCGGTGTTCGACTGGTTGCGCACCGAGTTGTACCACCGCAACGAGGACGGCTCGACCTGCCTGTACTACAACCACGCCGACGTCGAGGGCATGGGACCGCGCGAGATCGTCGCCATGACCGAGCGCGCCTCCGGCGGGCTGACCCTGCCCGGCTGGGAACCCGAGCGGCTGGGCCGGCTGGAGGAGGTGCTCGCCCTGTACGAGGGCATCGATCACGCCCGAATGCGCGAGCACTACCGCTACTTCCTTCAGGGCGTCATCCCCACCTGTGAAAGGGTCGGCATCCGCCTGGCGGTCCACCCCGATGACCCCGCCTGGGACCTGTTCGGCCTGCCGCGCGTGTGCAAGAACCGGGACGATCTGGACGCCATCGTGGGCCTGGTCGACTCCCCGGCCAACTCCCTGTGCGTGTGCTCCGGGTCCCTCGGCTCCAACCCGGACAACGACGTGCCCGCGATCTTCCGCGAATTCGGTGAGCGCGGCCGCATCGCCGCCGCCCACGTGCGCAATGTCAAGCACCTGGGCCCCAAGCACTTCCAAGAGGCGCAGCACCTGTCCGCCGACGGCAGCCTGGACATGGCCGCCATCGTCGAGGCCATCTACGACACCTGCCCCGACGTCTACGTGCGCCCCGACCACGGCCGCATGATCTGGGGCGAGACCGGCCGCCCCGGCTACCCGCTGTACGACCGCGCCCTGGGAGCCACCTACATCAACGGCCTGTACGAGGCCACCGCCAAACTCAA
>NZ_QMIN01000115.1:0-39911 GCF_003287795.1 Actinomyces sp. Z5 | reverse complement strand
AGAGGTCGGCCGCCATGGCGGCCGAGACCGGCGCGAGTAATATGCCGAGATCGGCATAAGTTACGTGCCGGAACCAATCTCAACCACGCGCCTACGGATCAGCGGGTGCAGAGAGGTAGATGTAATGACAGGAACGATTGAAACACCCGCCCGAGACGATACCGCCGCCCAGTCGTCGCTCGCCGCGCTGCTGGCCGCCAACCCGGTGGTGCCGGTCGTCGTCGTCGACTCCGCCGAGGACGGCGTGAACGTCGGCAAGGCGCTGGTCGCCGGTGGCATCACCACGGCGGAGGTAACCTTCCGCACCGCCGCGGGCGCCGACGCCATCCGCGCCATGCAGGAGGTCGAGGGCCTCAGCGTCGGGGCCGGAACCGTCATCAACACCGCGCAGGTCGAAGCCGCCGTCGCCGCCGGCGCGAAGTACATCGTGTCGCCAGGATTCAGCGCCGACGTCGTGCGCGCCACCCAGGACGCCGGTGTCCTCTCGCTGCCCGCCTGCTCGGACGCCTCCTGGATCATGGCCGCCCTCGAGCTCGGCATCGACACCGTCAAGTTCTTCCCGGCCTCGGTCAACGGCGGCGTGCCCGCAATCAAGGCGCTTTCCGCCGCGTTCCCCGGCTTGGGCTTCGTGCCCACCGGCGGCGTCAACGCCGACAACCTGGCCGACTACCTGTCTGTCGACGTGATCCGCGCCTGCGGCGGCTCCTGGATGGTGAACAAGGACCTGGTCGCCGCGGGCGACTGGGAGCAGATCACCCGCCTGTCCGCCCAGGCCATTGCCATCGCGAAGGAGTGCGGCCGATGAGCGCCGTCAGCGAAACGACTGCCACCGGGCCGGTGACCCTGCGCCCCGCCGAGGAGTGCCGCTACGACGTCGTCTCCCTGGGCGAGGTGATGCTGCGCCTGGATCCGGGCGAGGGGCGGGTGCGCACCGCCCGACGCTTCGAGGCGTGGGAGGGCGGCGGCGAGTACAACGTCGCCCGCGGCCTGTCCCGCTGCTTCGGCCTGCGCGCCGGCGTGGTCACCGCGCTCGCGGACAACGAGGTCGGCCACCTGATCGAGGGCATGATCCTGGCCGGCGGCGTCGACCCCATGATCACCTGGGCGCCGTACGACGGCATCGGCCGTACCGTCCGCAACGGGTTGAACTTCACCGAGCGCGGCTTCGGGGTGCGGGGCGCCGTCGGCGTGTCCGACCGCGGGAACACCGCCATCGCCCAACTGCGGGCCGACGACGTCGACTTCGAGTACCTGTTCGGCACCCTCGGGGTGCGCTGGCTGCACACCGGCGGCATTTTCGCCGCTCTGTCCGAGTCAGCGGCCGAGGTCGCCCAGGCCGCCATGAGTGCCGCCCGCCGCCACGGCACGATCGTCTCCTACGACCTGAACTACCGGCCCTCCCTGTGGAAGGGGATCGGTGGCATTGAGCGGGCCCAGGAGGTCAATCGGCGCCTGGCGTGCCTGGTGGACGTCATGATCGGTAACGAGGAGGACTTCACCGCCTCCCTCGGTTACGAGGTGGAGGGCGTGGACGCCAACCTGTCCAAGCTGGACACCACCGCCTTCGAGCGCATGATCGAGCGGGTCACTGCCGACTTCGACAACTTCAAGGTCGCCGCCACTACCCTGCGCCAGGTGCGTACCGCCACGGTCAACGACTGGTCGGCGATCGCCTGGTCGCGGCAGGACGGTTTCGTGCGCTCCACCCAGCGGCCGGGGCTGGAGATCCTCGACCGCGTCGGCGGCGGCGACTCCTTCGCCTCCGGGCTGATCTATGGGCTCATCGACACCGGCGACCTGGCCACCGCGGTCGAGTACGGCGCGGCTCACGGCGCCCTGGCGATGACCACGCCCGGCGATACGAGCATGGCCACCAAGGCCGAGGTTCTGCGTCTCGCCGCCGGGGGCGGCGCCCGGGTGCAGCGCTGACGGACGGCCGTCTGAAACACGCTTTCGCCTCAAGTACACGAGTTTTGGAGGTTTGCGGGTGCTGGGCGCATGCATACCTCTAAAACTCGTGTTCGAGGCGTGAACGCGTGTTCGTGGCGCACGGGGCACCAGGGGTGTGTGGCGCGTGGAGGGCAGCGCCTCACATCCAGGCGACCGGGTCGGCGACGACCTCCTCCAACAGGGACCAGGCCGCGCCGGTGACCGCCGGCGTCTGATCCTGCGAGGTGGTGATCACCTCGGGCACCGACCAGCGAGAGGACAGCACCCGCTGGCGCAGCTCCGCCTCCAACTCGGGACGCAGGATGTCGGCCAGTGGGGCGAGGTGGCCGCCCAGGATCACCGTGGGAATGTCCAAGACGTTGATGGCGGCGCTCAGTCCGACGCCGAGCGCCCGGGCGGCATCGGTGACGGCCCGACGTGCGGCCGGCGCCTCCGCCTCCCAGGCCGCCACCAACTCCTGTGGCCCGGCCGTTGCCTCCAAACCGGCGGCGGCCAGAATGAGCCGGCGGCCGGCGTAGCGTTCAACGCAGCCGCGGTTGCCGCAGGTGCACAGCGGGCCGGTCGGGTCCACCTGGATATGTCCCACCTCGCCGGCGAAGCCCGAGACCCCGAGCATGACCCGATTGTCGCGCACAATTCCTGCCCCGATTCCGTTCTCCCCGGAGAGGTAGATGAAGGAGGGGGATGAATGCAGCGCCGCGGGTCGTTCGCGTCCCGCGGTCAGAGCGCCGAAGTTGGCCTCGTTGCCCAGGCGCAGCACCAGGCCGTCCGGCTGGAGGACGTCGGTCAGGAATGGGCGCGGATCGATCCGCTCCCATCCCAGGTTGGGGGCGCGCAGCAGCGTCTCGTGCGAGACCAAGCCGGGGAGGGCGATGGCGGCGCCCACCTTGCGGGCCCGCCGTACGGCGTCGAGACTCAGCACATCGCGGGTCAGCCTTGCCAGTCGGGGCAGGACCTCTGCGGGATCGGAGGCCTCAAAGTCATCCAGCACTACCCGCTCCGCCAGCACCTGGCCGGACAGGTCAATCGCGCGTACCGCCATCCGCGACACGTTCACCTCCAGGCCGATAGCCACGAAGGTGCCCCGCGCCGGGGCCAGTGGCACTGCCGGACGGCCGGGCCCGGAGGCCGGGGAGGGGTCCAGCTCGGTCAGGATGCCGGCCGCCACCAGGTCGTCGGCCAACCGCGAGGCGGTTGAGCGGGTCATGCCGGTCATGGCGGCGACGTCGGCGCGCGATACCGGCTTGGGGGCGGCGAAGACGTGCCCGGCCAACAGGGCCAGGTTTGCCGTCCGCAGGGTGGACTGCCGGGCGGAGACAGTGGCTGCGGATGCCTGGGTACGGGGGGCGAGGGACGGCGACGCTGACGTCGTGCGGGCTTGAGACACGCCTTGACCATACCGCACACCCGTGGCATAGTTGCGTGAGCGAACAAAATCCGGCTCGAGGAGGAACCATGGTTCGTAAGCCCACCAAGGAAGACAAGTTCTCATTCGGTCTGTGGACCGTCGGCTGGCTGGCCGCCGACCCCTTCGGCGACACCACCCGCACCGCCTTGAAGCCCTGGGAGTACGCCGAGAAGCTCGCCGAGCTGGGCGCCTGGGGCATCACCTTCCACGACAACGACGTCTTCCCCTTCGACGCCACCGATGCCGAGCGCGCGAAGATCGTCGGCAAGCTCAAGGACACGGTGGACGCCACGG
Source organism: Actinomyces sp. Z5 (assembly GCF_003287795.1). Classification (NCBI taxonomy): domain Bacteria; kingdom Bacillati; phylum Actinomycetota; class Actinomycetes; order Actinomycetales; family Actinomycetaceae; genus Actinomyces; species Actinomyces sp. Z5. The sequence goes on along the minus strand of NZ_QMIN01000115.1, from coordinate 36,259 downwards.
GCCTGACCATCGAGATGGTCACCACTAACACCTTCACCCACCCGATCTTCAAGGACGGTGGTCTGACCAACAACGACCGCTCCATCCGCCGCTTCGGGCTGCGCAAGATCCTGCGCAACGTGGACCTGGCCGCCGAGTTGGGCGCCACCACCTTCGTCATGTGGGGCGGCCGCGAGGGCGCCGAGTATGACTCCTCCAAGGACCTGGGCGCCGTCTTCGACCGCTACAAGGAGGGTCTGGACACCGTCGCGCAGTACATCAAGGACCAGGGCTACAACCTGCGCATCGGCCTGGAGCCCAAGCCGAACGAGCCCCGCGGTGACATCTTCCTGCCCACCGTCGGCCACGCCCTGGCCCTGATCGCCGAGCTGGACAACGGCGACATCGTCGGTCTGAACCCCGAGGTCGGCCACGAGCAGATGGCGGGTCTGAACTACACCCACGCCCTGGCACAGGCGCTGAACGCCGGCAAGCTCTTCCACATCGACCTCAATGGTCAGAAGGGCCTGAAGTACGACCAGGACCTGGTCTTCGGTCACGGCGACCTGCTCAGCGCCTTCTTCACCGTCGACCTGCTGGTCAATGGCTTCCCCAGCGGCGGCCCGCGCTACGACGGGCCGATCCACTTCGACTACAAGCCCTCGCGCACCGACGGCATTGAGGGTGTGTGGGAGTCCGCGGCCGCCAACATGGAGATGTACATCCAGCTGGCGGAGAAGGCCCGTGCCTTCCGCGCCGACCCGGAGGTGCAGGAGGCGCTCAAGCTCTCCGGCATCTACGAGCTGGCCGAGCCGACCCTCGCCGAGGGGGAGACGATCGCCGATCTGCTCGCCGACCGCTCCGCCTATGAGGACTTCGACGCCGAGGCGGCCGCCGCCCGCGACTACCACTTCGTCGACCTCTACGAGAAGGCCGTCCAGCACCTCATCAGTTGAACCGGAGCGGCGATGGGGCGGTGCCAAGGCGGTGCCGCCCCAGCGCCGGTCGGTCTCCGCGCCGAAGACGACCCTCCACCTCGACAACGTCCCGCTTCACCATACGACTACATGACTACGCTTTAGTTCGTCCCCTCGAAATCCAAACGCCTTCAACGTGGAAGGAACTCTTATGGCCCTCGTCGCCGGCGTCGACTCCTCGACGCAGTCCTGCAAGCTCGTCGTCCGCGACGCCGCCACCGGCGCCCTCGTGCGTGAGGCCAAGGCCTCCCATCCGGACGGCTCGGAAGTCCACCCCGATCACTGGTGGACCGCACTCAACGAAGTGATCGACGCCGTCGGCGGGCTCGATGACGTCGCCGCCCTGAGCGTTGGCGGGCAGCAGCACGGCATGGTGGTGCTCGATGCCGACGGTGAGGTCATCCGCCCCGCCCTGCTGTGGAACGACACCCGCAGCGCCGGCGCCGCCCGCGATCTGATCCGCGAGCTCGGCGACGGCGACGAAGCCGCCGGGGCCAAGGCCTGGGCCGACGCCGTCGGCTCGGTGCTCGTGGCCTCCCTGACCATCACCAAGCTGCGCTGGCTGGCCGACCACGAGCCCGAGAATGCCGCCCGCATCGCGGCCATCTGCCTGCCGCACGACTGGCTCACCTGGAAGCTGTCCGGCGCCGCCTCGCTGGACACCCTCGTCACCGACCGCTCCGACGCCTCCGGCACGGGCTACTTCGACTCCGTGGCCAACAGCTACCGCCGCGACCTGCTCGCGCTCGCCCTGCACCGCAGCGAGGCCGAGGTCGCCGACATCGTATTGCCCCACGTCGTCGGCCCACACGAGGAGGCCGCCCGCGGCGGCGCCTTCACCACTCCGACGGGGAAGGCTCGGGACCTGACCCATCTGGTGCTCGGTCCCGGCTGCGGCGACAACGCCGGCGCCGCCCTCGGACTGGGCCTGCGCCCCGGCGCCACCAGTGTCTCCCTGGGCACCTCCGGCGTGGTCGCCGCCGTCTCCGCCACTCCCACCCATGACGCCTCCGGGTTGGTCACCGGCTTCGCCGACGCCACCGGCGCCTTCCTGCCGCTGGCCTGCACGCTCAACGCCGCGCGCATTCTGGACGCCGCCAAGCAGGTGCTGGGAGTCTCCTACGACGAGTTCGACCGGCTCGCACTGTCCGCCGAGCCCGGTGCCGCCGGGCTGGTGCACGTGCCCTACCTGGAGGGTGAGCGCACCCCGAACCTGCCCGAGGCCACGGGCATGCTCACCGGCATGACGCTGGCCTCGCTGACCCCTGCGAACTACGCGCGCGCCGCCGTCGAGGGACTGCTGTGCCTGATGGGGGCGTGCGTCGACGCCGTGCGCGGCCAGGGGGTCGAGGTCGACGCCGTCACGCTCGTGGGTGGGGGAGTGAAGTGGGCCTGTGCCCGCGAGCTCGCCCCCGCCGTGCTCGCCGTTCCGGTGGATGTGCCCGAGCCCGGCGAGTATGTTGCCAACGGCGCCGCCAAGCAGGCCGCCTGGGTGCTTGCCGGCGGTGAGGAGCCGCCCGTATGGGAACTCGGCCCGGTCGAGCACCTGACCGCCGAGCCGCAGCCGCAGGTGCGTGCCGCCTACGATGCGGCGGCAGCCATCGTGGCAGCATCGCAGCAGGGGGACTGACTCGCGCTAAGGGCACTGCCGGTAGGGGCTCTCCGACCGGCTGCGACGGCGTCGCCGCTATCCCCGCGGCGGCGCCGTCGAGGCGCGCTCAGACAGCGTGGTCGCGATCTCGATATGGTGAGCCTCGGGTTGGCCGTCGTCTTTCATAAGGAGGACGGTTTCCACCGCTCTGCGTCCCATCTCCTCCAGGGGCTGCCGCACGGCGGTGAGGTGCGGAGTGGTGAGCGTGGTGATGAAGGTGTCGTCGTAGGAGACGAGGCTGAGGTTCTCCGGGATGCGTAGGCCGAGATCGTTGGCTGCCTGCATGACGCCGATGGCCTGGAGGTCGGAGCCTGCAGTGATCGCCGTCGGGCGTCTCGGGCCGAGGGACAGCCACTCCCGGGCGACTTGGTAACCGGTTGCCTGCGTGAAGGGGCCATGCCGGATGAGATCGGGCTCGGGGGTGAGTCCACGGCGGCTACAGGCAGACAGGAAACCGTCAAGGCGGGCTGTACCGCTCAGGGAGGCGACAGGCCCGGTAAGGATGGCCAGACGGGTATGACCGAGCCCAAGCAGGTGTTCCGCGGCGCTGTGCCCGCCGAGCCAGTTGGTCGCGCCCACGGAGACGATCTCCGGATGGGAGGAGTCCAGTGGGTCGATGACGACGATCGGCAGCCGGGCGCTTTCAATGCCGGCTACTGTGTCGGAGTCGAGACTCGCGGTAAGAACGACGGCGCCCGAGCGATTGCGTGACAGCAGTCGATGGTTGAGATCCGACTGGGGGACTGGGGAGGTCCTTTCCGCGGAGGTGTGGGTGCGCTCTATGACTAGATCGACGCTGTGAGCCTCGGCGGCGTCGCGGGCCCCCTTGAGGATCGTCATGGCGTAGGCGCTCTCGATTACGTCGGCCATGAACGAGATGGACGGGGGCGTCTCTTCGGGGTGGTGCACGCGTGTGACGTAGCCGAGTTCTTTTATGGCGGCCTCGACGCGAGCACGGGTGGCTGGGGAGACCTCGGGGCGGCCGTTGGCGACTTTTGAAGCGGTCGCGAGTGAGACGCCGGCCCGTGCGGCGACGTCCGCAAGCAGGGTGCGGCTCGCGGCTGGCGGGTTGTTCATGGGGGTGCCTTTCAGCGGTCGGTGTGATGTTGTAACCGCATGCCCGCATGGTAGGGGACCGGGAGAACCGGCCGTCCGCGTTTGTGGGCGTCGTGGCTGGGGCCGGGCGGGAGTGGTTGGTCGCGTTCGGGTCGGCGGGGACGTCAAGCGGCGCCTCGGCGACCAGTCGGCGAGTCATCAGGCGGGGCCCGTCCCGTCGCCATTCGTCAGCAACGTGTACCGGGACGTGCGCATCAACCACCACTCGCCAGCCTCATGCCTTCAAACGCGAGGAGCTGGAGCACGTCCCCTCTCCCGTCCGCTTCGGGTAGGGAAACACGGTGCAACGTGAGCTACGCGCGGTGGCTGCGATGACGACTTCATCACATGGGGTGAGGCACTTGCGGATCATCAGGGGGAACGCTACGCTGAACACGTCAAAGTTTTGGCAGTCGGCCGAAACTTTTGGTACGAAAGGCTCGAAGATGAGTGTTCGTGGTCATTACACGCTTTCACGCCGCGGTCTGCTCAAGGCATCTGGCATCGTTGTCAGTTCCGCGGCAATGACGTCCGCACTGGTCGCCTGCGGGTCCTCCGGCCCCAACTCCTCAGATGCTGGCGGGGCGGGTGACTTCGCCGCCAGTGCTTGGGCAATCCAGAGCTCCCAGTCGGACTCATACATCGCCGCCGTCGACCGGTGGAACGAGGCGCACCCGGAGGAGCGGATCGACCTGCAGGTCATGCCCGACAACGGGTACAAGGACAAGGTTCGCGTCGCCCTTGGCGCCGATCAGGCGCCAACCCTCATATATGGGTGGGGCGGTGGCGGCCTGCGCGATTACGTGGAACAGGGCCTAGTCGATTCCATAACGCAACTTGCGGGCAGCGAGCACGCCGGCATCGCGGAGCGCTACCTCGAGGCGACCCTCGGGGCGGCCACCATCGATGGCGAGCTTTACGGCGTCCCGATCGGCAACATGCAGCCCGTGGTCGTGCTTTACAACAAGGAGGTGTTCTCCGCGATCGGTGCCGAGGTCCCGCAGACCTGGAGCGAGTTGCTCAACGTCGTCGAGCAGGCCAAGAGTGCGAACTTCACTCCTATTGCTCTGGCCGGCCAGAGCAAGTGGACCCACCTTCCGTATCTCGCCTACCTGGTAGACCGCATCGGTGGGCCGGAGGTCTTTGCCAAGATCGAGGCGGACCAGGCCGACGGCTGGTCCGACCCGGCTGTGCTCGAAGCGGCACGGAAGATCCAAGAGCTCGTAGAGGCCGGCGCATTCGCCTCCGACGCCTCTGCAACCTCCTATGAGAGCGGCGCAGCCGATGCCCTGCTCTATACCGGGAAGGCGGCGATGCTCGTCATGCTGTCCAACGCCTACTCCAACATCGCCCAGGCTTCGCCGGAGTTCGTCGAGTCGGGCAACCTGGGCTACTTCGCCTTCCCAGCGGTCGAAGGGGGCAAGGGCGACCCGAAGGACGTCACAGGTAACCCCTCGGCGTACTGGTACGTCACCAGTGCCTCGACCGATGCTGCCAAGGATATCGCCATCCGGTTCCTCGACGAACAGGTCATGAACGACCAATACGTCGAGGAGATCATTGGCCGCGCCTCGGTACCGGGTGCCGTATCCGCGGGCGACAAGCTTGCCGCCGCGGAGGATCCCTTTGCCTCCTACGTCTTTGAAATGGTCAATGAGGCGCCTGCGTTCCAGCTGTCCCTGGACCAGGCGCTCACGCCGGTACAGGGTGAAGCCCTCAACACGGCGCTTGACCAACTGTTCCTCCTTGAGATCACCCCTCAGGAATTCGTTGACACGATGACCGCCACCGTGGGCAAGTGAGGCTGCTCGTGAGCGTTTCAGACAACTCCGACGGCGTGCGGGCAAGGACCAAGACTGGCCCCAGCCCGTGGTTCATCGTCCCGGCCCTTGTCTTATTCCTCGTCTTCGCGATCATCCCCCTGTTCGGCGCGGTAATTCTATCCCTGACCAAGTGGGACGGCCTTGGTTCACCGCAACTGACGGGACTGACGAACTGGCGTGCCGTGCTGACCGATCCGGTCACTTGGACCACGATCAAGCTCAGCCTAATAGTGATGGTCGGGTCCTGGGCCGTCCAGACGCCACTAAGCCTGCTGCTTGGCGTCTGGGCTGCCCAGGCGGGCCGCACGCGGGCCGTCGTAACAACCGTCTACTTCCTGCCTCTTTTGCTCTCCTCGGCAGCAGTCGGCCTGACCTTCAAGAACCTGCTCGACCCGAACTTCGGCATGACCGCCATGGAGCGGCTCGGACCGTTGAGCAGAAACTGGCTCGGGGACAGGGAGACCGTTCTTGCGGTTGTGGTCTTCATCATCGCGTGGCACTTCGTGCCGCTGCACACGTTGCTTTACCAGGCGGGTGCGCGGCAGATCCCGAAGTCCCTTTACGAGGCGGCCTCGTGCGACGGTGCCGGCGGATTACGGATGTTCTTCCAGATCACGCTGCCACAGTTGAAGTACACAATCGTCACCTCGTCGACCCTGATGCTAGTAGGCTCACTGACCTACTTTGACCTCATATTCGTGCTGACATCGGGCGGACCGGGTTATGCCACCCGGATCCTGCCGCTGCACATGTATCTCACGGGCTTCCAGGCGGCAGACATGGGGCGTGCCAGCGCCATCGCCACGCTGCTTGCGATGCTGGGCCTGATCCTGTCTCTGACACTGACGAAAATAACGGGCTTCACCCGGATGGAAAGCCAGCAGGAGGGAATCTGATGGGCGCCATTGACTTGCCCCGGGCCTCTGGGATCGTAGGACGGGCAGCACGTCGGCGCAGCGGGCCTCGGGTGAACATCCCCGGTGGCCTAGGTGCGGTCCTCTGGCTTCTTGTCGTCGTCGTGCCGATCTACTGGGTGGTCGTCACCTCACTGCGCACGCAGCAGAACTTCTTCACCGACGGGGCGCTTGTGCCGCCGAGCAACCCGACACTGGAGAACTATGCGGCGGTGTTCGAGAAGGGCTTCGCACGGTTCTTCCTCAACTCGATCATCGTGACCGTCGGCGCCGTCGGCCTGACCATAGCCGTCGGGCTCATGGCCGCCTACGCCATCGTGCGCAGCAGGCGGGCGATCGCTAAGCGATCCCTGGGGGTCTTTCTGCTCGGCCTGGCGATCCCGGCCCAGTCGGCGATCATCCCGATCTTCTACATGATCACGCGGATGCGCCTGTACGACACGCTCCTGGCCGTAATCCTGCCGTCCACCGCCTTCGCCATCCCGGTCACGGTGCTCATCTTCACCAACTACCTCAGGGATATCCCGAGCGAGTTGTTCGAGTCGATGCGCCTGGACGGGGCGACCGAGTGGCAGATCCTCAGCAGGCTGGTGCTGCCGTTGTGCGTTCCGGCTCTCTCGACGACCGCGATCTACAACGGCGTCAATGTCTGGAACAACTTCCTGTTCCCGCTCGTGCTGACTCAGTCGCCCCAGAGCAGGGTGCTGCCCTTGGCCTTGTGGACCTTTCAGGGCGAGTTGACGATCAACGTGCCCGCCATGATGGCAGCCATCGTGCTGTCAGCTCTGCCTATCCTCACCCTCTATGTGCTCGGTCGCCGTCAGCTGATCGCCGGCATGACGGCTGGATTCGGCAAGTAGCACCGGTTCCAGCCGGCTTCTCCATCAAATCCAGAAAGACTTCCCATGACCTACACCGGCAAACGCACCTCCGCCAACTGGCCTATCGCCGCTGCCATGCTTCCCTTCCCGGACTCCCAGGACGCCGACGAGTACACCTGGCGCAAGCAGCTCGCCCAGGTCCGCTTCGAGGGGTTCACGGCCGTCGATCTCACCGATAACTGGGTCCGTGTCGGAGACCTCAGTCGGGAGCGCCTGGCTCTCCTCAAGGGGCTCCTCAAGGAGTACGGGCTCGCCCCATCGGCGATCTCCGCGATCCGCCGTTCCGTCATCGATCCCGTCGGGTGGGAGGACAATCTCGAATACTCGCATCGGGTCATTGACGCGGCGGCCTTTCTCGGCTCCGAGATTGTCTCCGTCGGCCTGCACCGTCCTCTCCTCGGTGCCCAGGCCCACGCCCTGTGGTTCTGGACTCAGCCGGGTCCCGTTGACTCCCGTGATCCGGACAACTGGCACCGAGCCGTCACCCGCCTGCGCGAGCTCGGCGAACACGCCGTGAGCCTGGGCCTGCTGCTGTCCCTGGAGATGTACGAGGACACCCTGCTCGGCACCGCCGATTCCGCGGTCAGGCTCGTCACCGATATCGGGATGAGCGGCGTCGGCCTGAACCCCGATCTGGGCAACCTCTACCGCCTGCACCGGCCCATTGAGGACTTCCTCGTCAGTGTTGAGAAGTGCATGCCATACGCCAACTACTGGCACATGAAGAGCTATTCGCGCGATGTAAACGCCGAGGGGCACGTAACCACGGTGCCCGCCCCCATGGCATTCGGCACGGCGAATTACCGCGAGGCGATCCAGATCGCCATTGACGCCGGCTTCGACGGCCCGATGTGCGTGGAGAACTATGGCGGCGACGGCCTGACTGTATCCGCGGAGAACATGCGCTACATCCGCCGGATGCTGGCTGTCGCGCTGAATGAGATCTGAAAGGGAGCCACCATGACGGAAACCACTACGGCAAACCGCACAGCCGTCCTCGGCCTGGGAGCCATGGGGCTGCCCATGGCAACCCGCCTCGCCGCAGTCGCCCCCGGGGGCGTAGTCGGCTATGACCCCTTTGAACCGCGCCGCGAACTCGCTGCGTGTGCCGGGGTCCTGCCTGCCGTGTCCGCGGCCGAGGCAGTCCAGGGCGCTGACGTCGCCGTCATCGCGGTGAGGTCAGCAGACCAGATCGATGAAGTCCTGTTCGGGGCGCGGGGAGCCGCCTCCGGCCTGCGCGAAGGGGCAGTCGTCGTCATCACTTCCACCGTGGGTGCGGCCTGCGTTGTGGACGTGGCTGCCAGGCTCGCGGAAGGCGGTGTTCTCACCGTCGACGCCCCGGTCTCCGGAGGGGCGGTCCGCGCGGGTGACGGCACTCTGCTCATCATGATTGGGGGCTCGCAGGAGGCGCTCGCGGCCGGCCGCCCGACGCTCACCGCGTTGGGTGAGACCCTGGTTGAAACGGGTCCTGTTGGAGCCGGCCAGAACATGAAGGCCGTGAACCAGCTGCTGTGCGGCATTCACACCGCGGCCGCGGCGGAGGCACTGGCCATGGCGGCGAGTCTCGGCCTCGATCCGCGCCGATGCGTAGAGGTGTTCATGCAGGGGGCGGCCGCCTCTTTCATGCTCGGTGACCGCGGTCCGCGTATGGCCGAGCAGTTGCGGGGAGCGCCGGTGGAACTGCGGTCCCGTCTCGACATCATCGACAAGGACATGGGCATAGTCGGTGATCTAAATCGGGCCGCTCACCTGCCCACGCCCGTAGCGGGCGCTGCTGAGAATCTCTATCGCACCGCTATGAAGGCGGGCTTGGCGGCTCAGGACGACTCGGCTCTGGCGGTCTTCCTGCACGGCGGAGCCCTCAGCGGGAACTGAATGACAGCATCCTGACAAGACCTCAAAGCAAAGGAACACGACTCAATCATGGATATACATGTCCGAAAACAGGGATCGGACCTTGCTCCGGGGACGGCACAGGAGCCGCTCCTTACCATCTCGGAGGCCGCCCGTAGAGCCCTTCCGGGTGACACCGTCATTGTTCACGAAGGCACCTACCGCGAGTGGGTTGACCCGCAGCGCGGTGGACGTGATGAACTGCGCCGCATCACATACACAGCCGCGCCTGGAGAGCATGTCGTCATCAAGGGCTCCGAGGAACTGAACGAATGGGAGGAGATCGAGGACGGTCTGTGGTCCACGGCTCTAGACAACTCCTTGTTCGGCGACTTCAACCCCTACCGGGAGGTGATCGCAGGCGACTGGTTGGTGCGCCCCGTGGGGGCGGACGCCCCTCAGCACCTGGGTGAGGTGTATCTAGACGGTACGGCACTGAGGGAAGTTCGCGACCGCGAAGAACTGCGCCGACCCCCCGCGCTGCCCGAGATCGTCGATGACTGGACCGGGGTGCAGGTGGCCCCCGCCGGCGGGCCGGTGCCCGGCACCTGGCTTGCCGTCGTCGATGACACCACGACGACGATCATGGTGAACCTCGCGGGTCGCAGCCCACGTGAGGCGCTCATCGAGGCGAATGTCCGCCGCTCGGTGTTCTTTCCGCGCAATCACCAGATCGACTACATCACCGTGCGCGGTTTTGAGTTGGCGCACGCTGCGACCCCGTGGGCGCCGCCAACCGGCGACCAGCCCGGTCTGATCGGCCCCAACTGGGCCAGAGGCTGGATCATTGAGGACAACCACATTCACGACGCCAAGTGCGCGGCCGTCTCGCTGGGCAAGGAGGGCTCCACAGGAGACAACTACTCCACCACGAGGGGGGACCGCTCGGGCTACCAGTATCAGTTGGAGTCGGTCTTCGCCGGGCTCGAACTCGGGTGGTCCAGAGAGAAGGTCGGCTCCCACGTCGTTCGGCGCAATCTCATTCACGACTGCGGGCAGAACGCCGTCGTAGGACACATGGGTTGTGCCTTCTCCACGATTGAGGACAATGAGATTCACACGATCTCTGCGCGCCGGGCCTTCTACGGTCATGAGATCGCGGGCATCAAGTTGCATGCCGCGATCGACACGAGCATCACCCACAACCACGTGCACGGGTGCTCCCTCGGCATCTGGCTCGACTGGGAGACGCAGGGTACCAGGGTCGCCCGCAACGTGCTGCACGATAACTCCCGCGACCTCTTCATCGAGGTCAGTCACGGCCCTTACGTTGTGGACTCGAACGTCCTCGCCTCCCCCGCATCGATCGAGATACTCAGTCAGGGCGGCGCCTACGTGGCGAACCTCGTGCTCGGCACCGTCAGAGTCGAGACTGTCCCCGACCGATCCACGCCGTATCACCTGCCCCACTCGACGAAGGTCGCCGGTGTCTCGGTCGTATTCGGAGGTGATGACCGCTTCATCGGCAATGTCTTCGGGCCCGGGACTCAGGCCCCGGCCTATGTCACGCCACGTCCGGCATTGAGTGTGTACGGGCATGGCACGGTCGCCTACGACGGGTGCCCCTCGAAGTGGAGTGATTACCTCGCTCAGGTCCGTGCGGAGGCTGGCGACCACCGCCGTTACAACGACGTGCGTCAGGTCGTTGTCATTCGGGACAACGTCTACCTCGGCGGCGCCCGGGGCTACTCGCTTGAGGAACGCCCTGTGCGGGTGCCCGACGGTGCCGCCCGGGTCGAGACCGACGGTGACGGGCGCGTCAGTGTGGTCATCGACCTGCCCGAGGACGGCTCGCTCCCCGGCCTCGCTCCGGTGAGTGCGCAGGACCTTGGACACGTGCGCATGGCCGGGCTGCCCTTCACCGCCCCCGACGGCTCCCCGGTGTGCCTTTCCATGGATCTGGTTGGGAATGAGCGCCCGGAGGATACCTGGATCCCCGGACCGCTTGCCGAATTAGGGGACGGACGTATCTGCGTTTGGGACGCCGATCGGGTGCTCGGCGCCGAGGGGAGGACAACGGCATGACCATGATTTACAACAGCCCAGCCGATTTCACCGAGGATGCGACCCGGGGATTCGTCGACCTGCACTCCGACCGACTCCGTCTTGTTCCGGGTGGTGTCGTGAGACGTCGACGTTCGATGAAGCCAAAAGTGGCCGTCATCTATGGCGGTGGTTCCGGCCACTATCCGGCCTTCGCCGGCGTCGTCGGCCCCGGAATGGGGGACGGCGCTGTCATCGGCAATCTCTTCACCTCGCCGTCCACCGTACAGGCGTACTCGGTGGCGCGGGCTGCCAGCTCCGGGGCAGGGGTGGTCATCAGCTACGGCAACTACGCGGGCGACGTCATGAACTTCGGTCTCGCGGGAGAGCGACTCACCGCGGAGGGAATTGAGACCCGACAGCTGGTCATCACCGATGACATCGCCTCCGCGCCGCCCGCACAGTCCTCGAAGCGGCGCGGGATTGCTGGGGACTTCGTGGTGTTCAAGATTCTGGGTGCGGCGGCGGAGCGCGGTGACGATCTCGACGAGGTGGTCCGGTTGGGGCTGAGGGCCAACGCCGCGACCTTCTCCCTCGGGGTGGCCTTCGCGGGTTGCACCTTCCCCGGCGCCCGGGAGCCCCACTTCACCGTGCCCGAGGGCAAGATGGGCCTCGGCCTGGGGATCCATGGGGAGCCGGGGCTGGAGGATATCGACTGGATGCCCGCTGACGAGCTGGCCGCGCTCCTCGTGGGGCGCCTGCTCTCGGAACGTCCGGCAGGATCGGGAACACGGGTCGCCGCGATACTCAACGGCCTTGGCTCAACGAAGTACGAGGAACTCTTCCTCTTGTGGGGTCATGTAGCGGCCCTGTTGCGGGAGGCGGGTCTGGAGGTAGTCGCGCCCGAGGTCGGGGAACTCGTGACGAGCCTTGACATGGCCGGGGTGTCACTCACGCTGTGCTGGCTGGATGATGAGTTGGAGGCCCTGTGGCTGGCACCGGCCGACACTCCTGCCTTCCGGCGCGGTGTGCTTGAGGGGACGGCCGCATCCGCAACCGCCGATGAGGAAGCCGTCGAGTATTTCTATTCAGAACCCGACGTCGAGTCGCCCTTGGGATCGGAGGATTCGCGCGTCGTCGGCGCTCTGGTTGTCGACTGCCTGCGGGCCATGCAGGCGGTGCTGCACGAGCGGGAGGACGAACTGGGCCGCATCGACCAGGTGGCCGGCGACGGCGACCACGGCCGCGGTATGGTTCGCGGAGTCGACTGCGCCGTAGACGCGGCTACGGCGGCCCTCGCAACGGGATGGGGCGCCGCCGGCGTGCTCGCAAGCGCCGGCGACGCGTGGGCGGAGCACGCCGGCGGCACCTCGGGTGTCCTGTGGGGTGCTGCGCTTAGAGCGCTGGGGGCCGGGCTCGGCAACGAGGTCACGGTTGTGCCCGCGGATGTGGCAGCCGCTGTGGAGCGTTTCGTCCTGGCGATGACCGATCTGGGAAAGGCCGAGCTCGGGGACAAGACGGTCATAGACGCGGCAGTTCCGTTCCGGGACCGCCTGCGTCTCGAAATCGATGCGCAGGCATCATTGAGTGACGCTTGGAGCGCGGCCGCGTCCGAGGCGTGCCGTGCAGCCGAGGAGACGAGAGTCCTGTCACCACGAAGGGGAAGGGCACGTCCGCTCGCCGAGAGGTCTATTGGGCATCCGGACCCCGGGGCCGTCTCCTTCGGGATGTGTGCCGCTGCCGTCGGGAGCCTGCTCCGCGCGAGAGAGGGGGAGACCGGCTCGTGATGGCGAGCACGGCTGGGCGTGGTGCGGCAGAGGTCTGCATGCGCCCAGCCGCACACTCGCTCCGGGTCCTGCGGGGCTGGTAGCCAGAAGCGGTAGGAAGAGGACATTGGCACTATGAGTACAGAGGTAAGCGGGCCGGCTCGGCGGGGCGGAGGAGTGCAGTGGCGTGACACCGCGGTTCCGACGCGTCATGGCGAGGTTACCGTGCGGCTGTGGACTCCGGACAGCGGCATTCCTAGTGAGCCAGTAGTGGTCTGGCTCCATGGTTCCGCTTACATCCGTGGGGCGATCAACATGCCGGAGGCGATGAGTGTTGCCGGACACCTCTCGCGCAGGGGATGCACAGTCGCCGTTGTGGACTATTCCCTTGCGGAGCACATCCCAGCGGGTGATGAGTGGCCATGGCCTCCGAGGGCGGCCGCGGGCATTCGCTTCCCTGTCCCGATCGATGAGGTTGTCGACGTTTGTGCGGCGCTGCCGAGTCTCGCTGGTGTGACCTCCGTCTGGTATCTGGGAGGGGCGAGTGCTGGCGCGAGTGTGGCGCTGTCCGCGGCGCAACGTCTTCGCGACGAGGGCGGCCAGTTGCCCGCCGGCATTCCGCTGGTGTACCCGACGGCCCACTCGGTGCTGCCGCCGATGACGCCGGAATTGCGTAACAAATACCTTCGCATCCCCTTCGAGCAGCGTTACTCGCCGTTGCGGGTCCACCTGATGAATCTCAACTTCGTGGGGACGGAGGACCGGATGGAGGAGCCCTACGCCTTCCCCGGCGACGGCGACCTGAGTGGGCTCCCCCCGGTCTATGTCCTCAATTCGGAGCTGGACGGCCTGAGGGCGAGCGGGCAGACGCTGGCGGCCTCTCTGGCAGCCGCAGGTAACGACGTAGTCCAGTTCTGCGAGCCGGAAGCGCTTCACGGGCACCTGAACACGCCCGAGCTCGTGGTCTCGGACCGTTCGCTCGCCAGGATCGACGCCTGGATGACCCTGATCGAAGCGAATGCCAGGGCGTCGGGGCTCGGAATGTGAGCGCGGGCCGCGGGCGTGGGCCGGGAGCCGGGTAACTGATGCTTTGCATGCGGCTCCCGACCACGTTGCAGCGCGAGGCCTCAGGCTCTACTTGCCTCGTAATCGCGAATACGGTCGACCTTGGGGGCGGACCTACCGGCGGGGTCGAAGACGCCGTCGAGGTACTCGCGCAGAAGGAGTTTGGCCGTCTCGGGACCGACGACCTGTGCCCCCATCGAGACGAGGTTCGCGTCATTGGATCGGGCCGCGCGCTGAGCCTGGTAGGCGTCGCTGATACAGGCACAGTAGGCTCCGGCAACCTTGTTGGCGGCGATTGAGACACCGATGCCCGTTCCGCACAACAATATCCCGCGGTCCGCCAAACCAGCGGCGACGTCCTGGGCGACTCGGATAGCGACATTGGCATAGATGGGGTCGTCAGAGGGGTAGTCGATGATCTCATGGCCGAGGGCGGACGCCTCGGTGATCAGCAGGTGTTTGAGTGCTGTGGCGTTGGGGTCGCAGCCGAATGCGAGCTTCATGGTGGTCCTCTTCGGATGTGCCCGGCGCCTTTGGCGGGGGCGCGGGCAGTGCGCTGGGTGGCTTCCCTTGCGACGAAAGTTTAGGCGTGTCGCAGAAACAAATGCAATGGTGGGGGGTGACTCGCCTTGTTGCTCACAGGGGAGGCTGGTGGTGCTCGCGGTTCTAGGCTCGTCGCGCCAACTCGCGACGATCCGCTACACCCGCGGCGGCGCCGTCGAGGCGCGCTCGACCAGGCGCGTAGGAATCTTGACCGAGCCGATCGTTCGCTTGGTCTTGGTTCCTGTGGAGTCTTCGGCGAGGTCTAGGGACGCCTCGACTGCCCGCGCCCCCATCGTCTCCAGCGCCTGGTGAACGGTTGTGAGCGGGGGAGCGGCGCACTCGGCAAGGAAAGTGTCGTCATAGCCGACAACACTGAGTTCGTCGGGAACGGACAGTCCGTGCTGACGGGCAGCCTCATATACGCCTATTGCGGAGACGTCGCAGGCGCACATGACGGCGGTGGGACGGCTTTCCGGCGCGATATCGAGCAGGGTCAGCCCCGCGCGCAGCCCATTGGCATAAGTGAAGCTGTTCCCAAGGATGAGTGTGGGATCCACGTCGAGGCCGGCATCCATCATGGCGGAACGGAAACCGAGCAGGCGTTCCCTGGCCGGTAGCGAGCGCTCCGGGCCGGCGACGAAGGCTATGCGCTGGTGCCCCAGTGCGAGCAGGTGCTGGGTGGCGGCCATGCCGCCGTTCCAGTTGGTCGAGGAGATCTCAAGCACCCCGTCGGGGGTTTCTTGAGCCGGGTCCACGGTGATCGCAGGCAGCTGGAGTGTATGCACCGCGTCGATCTGCGCATCAGACAGTTCCATGGTGACAACGATCAGTGCTAAATGACCTTCTGCCACGATCCGTCGCACCCAGGAGTCGGACGCGGCCTCTCGACGGTCATTGAAGGAGCGGACATCAAGAATGGCGCCATGATCGTGCGCTGCCGCTACCGCCCCGGCGAGCACGCGGTTGGTGTAGTACGTATCGAGAGAATCGAAGACGATTGTGATCGTCGGGGAACTCCGCTCTGCGGATGTAGGCGCCTCATAGCCGAGTTGTTCGGCCAGGTCAAGGATCTGTCGACGTGTACGCGCAGAGACGTCCTGACGGCCATTGATCGCCTTGGACACGGTTGCGCGCGAGACCTGAGCGGCTGCAGCTATGGTGTCAAGCGTGACGCGTTCGCGCGGAGTCACAGTGTCCTCCATTCTCGGGTCGCCCCACACCGGCGCGGGTAGAAGCCGGTGGTACAAGTGTTGTTCCAGCAAGCGTAGTGTCCTTGCCCCTGCCCCTGTACCGATGTTTCTGCCATTGGTCCGTGCCGGTGACCTTGTCCTGAGCAGGAGTTGCAGCTTACACTCGCGATCGCACGAAAACGTGCGAAAGACCTCGAAATGCGGCTGCGCGCCGCACCGGTGTGGCTGCCGCACCTCAAGGGAGGATGTGCATGGCTACTTTGCCCCCGCAACTCGGCCCGCTTCCGCCTTCAGTCGTATCGGAACCAGATGACTTCGATCGTTTCTGGGCGCGGACGTTGGGTGAGGCGCGCAGCTTCGATCCCGAGGCGAGGACGACTGAACGCGTCGCCGTGGAGCAGCCCCTCTCGGAGCTGCGCTACTGGGACATCTCCTTCAGGGGGTTCGGCGGGCAGCGGGTGAAGGCGTGGCTGTCCCGGCCGGCAAGGTGCGACGATGAACCGCTACCCTGCGTGGTTCAGATTCCGGGCTACGGCCGCGGGCGTGGACTGCCGGGCGAGAATCCCCACGTAGCGGCCGCGGGTATGGCACACCTGCTGCTTGACGTACGCGGGCAGGGGTGCGGATATGGGAGCGGTGGGGACACGCCGGATCTCCACGACGGCGCCCCCGAAGCGCCCGGCGTTGTCACCCGTGGCATCTCCGCGCCCGAAACGTACTATTACCGCCGCCTCATCGTGGACGCGGTGCGCGCCGTGGATGCGGTACGCAAACTGCCGGACGTCGACGCCGAGCGCGTGATCGTGATGGGAAACTCTCAGGGGGGCGGCGTTGCTCTTGCCGTTGCCGGACTGGTGTCCGACCTGCGCGGAGTGACCGTATCCGTCCCCTTTCTTTGCGACATTCCGGCCGTCTATCAGTCTGCGCAGGGCGAGCCCTACGCGGAACTGGTCCGATACCTGTCGGTGCGGCGAGCCGAGCGTGAGGTGGTCTTCCGCACCCTGGCCTACGTCGACGGCGTCAACCATGCGCGGCGTGCCCAGGCCCCGTCGCTTTGGGGGCTGGGGTTGCGCGATACCTGCTGTCCACCCTTGGGCGGTCAACAGGCGCTGGCGGCATACGCCGGCCCGACAGAGGTGGAGATCTACCCGGACAACGGGCATGAGAGCGGCGAGTTCTACTATCTGCGCCGTCAGCTCACGTGGATCCGCGAGCTCTGCGCGGCCTAGCCGGCCTAATAGTCTTGTCGTTAGGCAATTTACGGCAATTCGCGCGGGTGGGTGAGAGCAGGTCTATCATCCCACCGTTTTCGCCGATCCAATTTTCGTGTACGGCAAGACAAATCCTTGACGAGAGTGACTCGCGACGTTACTCTAAGGTCGTCGCTAGCGAACGGTGACGCGAAAACGTTCGCAAGCCGTAAAGTCACAAGGAGGTGATGTGTCGTGGCAGAAGCAGTGGATACAGCGCCGAGCGTGCCCCGGGCAACCGGGCGCCGCGCGCCCTCCATGCCTACAGCTTCGGCCTTCAGTAAGCGAACCCGCAGGGGTACGGGACGACCCGGCAGGCGCAGGAGCAGTCGTCGAGGCGACTGGCAGCTCTATACCCTCGTGGTTATCCCGGTGATCTGGTTCATCCTCTTCCGGTACGCACCGATGGTCGGCAACGTCATTGCCTTCCGCCGATTCGTGCCCGGCGGTTCCATGTACGGCGAGGAATGGGTGGGGCTGAAATATGTCAAGATGTTCATCGCGGACCCCACCTTCTGGCGGGTGTTCCGTAACACGGTGGTCATCGGTTTCTCGACACTGCTGGTCTCCTTCCCGGCACCGATCATCCTGGCCCTGCTCCTGAACGAGGTCCGCCGAGTCTGGTTCAAGAAGATCGTTCAGACCGTTTCATACCTGCCACACTTCCTCTCGATGGTCATCATTGCGGGGATCATCATGGAAGTCGTCGCGGTGGACGGCCCGATCAACAGCCTGATCACCGCCTTGGGCGGTCAGGCGGTCAACTTCATTCAAACGGCCAAGGCGTTCGTGCCCATCTACGTCATCTCCGACGTGTGGCAGACCGTTGGCTGGGGGACGATCCTGTATCTGGCGGCGCTCACCACCATTGATGACTCCTTGTATGAGGCTGCCCAGATCGACGGCGCCAACCGCTGGCAGCAGACCTGGCACATCACGCTGCCGGGAATTCGGTCCACTATCGTCACGCTACTGATTCTCAACGTCGGCTCCTTCCTGGCGGTGGGCTTTGAGAAGATCCTGCTGATCTACAACCCGCTGACCTATGAGACCGGCGATGTCATCTCCACCTACCTGTACCGGGTGGGCCTGCAGTCGTCCAACTTCAGCTATGCGGCAGCCATCGGCCTGTTCGAGTCATTGATCGGGCTGATCATGGTCATGGCCGCCAACTTCGCGTCCCGCAAGTTCGCCAAGACGAGTCTGTGGTGATTGGATATGCCTGTTCAAAACGCCAAATACGATTCGCGCAGCTACCGGGCCTTCCGCCTGCTCAACACGGTCATACTCCTGGGCGTCATATTCGTGACGCTGTTCCCGTTCCTGAACGTCGTGGCCAAGTCCTTCTCAAGCGAGGCGGCCATCTCTGCCGGGGAGGTGAACCTCATCCCCAAGGGATTCAACGTCACTACCTACAAAGTGGTGCTTGGGGACTCCGCCTTCTGGACCGGCTATCGGAACACCATCGTGTACACGGTCGTCGCCACCTTCATCTCGCTGGTCTTCACCACTGCGTTCGCCTACGTACTGTCCAAGAAGGACCTGAAGGGCCGCAATGCGCTGGTCGGCTTCGCCGTATTCACCATGTTCTTCAACGGTGGTCTGATCCCGAACTACATTCTGATTACCAACCTGGGAATGAAGAACACGATCTGGGCGGTCGTGCTGCCCAATGCGATCAACGTGTTCAACCTGCTGGTCATGAAGTCCTTCTTCGAGGGGCTGCCGCATGAACTGGAGGAGGCCGGCGAGCTCGACGGGTTGGGTACCTACGGAATCCTCTTCCGCATTGTGCTGCCGTTGTCCAAGGCGATCATCGCCACCATGTTCCTCTTCTATGCGGTCGCCAACTGGAACGCCTGGTTCGGGGCCTTCCTGTACTTCGACGACAAGAACCTGTTCCCGGTAACCATCTACCTGCGAAACATGCTCGCGGGAGTGACCACCTCCGACTCCCTCGGAGGAGGAACCGCCGACCAGACCCAGATTTCCTCCAACCTCAGATCGGTGACCATGGTGCTCACCTCGCTGCCGATCCTCTGCGTCTACCCCTTTGTGCAGAAGTACTTCGTCACCGGCGTCACCCTTGGGTCCGTCAAGGGCTGACAAGAGCCCACAAAGGCGTCGACCGGGGGCGCGGCCGGCAACGGCAGCGGCGCCCACCCATCCATCCACCACTCCTCCCAATCCGACCCACCATCCGGCCGATCATGGCCGACACCATTAGAAAGGCACTCAGCGATGAGCCCCAGTCTCTTCTCCCACCCCATCACCCGCCGTCGGGCCGGCGCCCTGCTTCTGAGCACGGCGGCAGCCGCCGCACTGGCGGCCTGTGGCTCCGGTTCCGACTCCGGCGATGCGGCGCAGGGCGTGACCAATACGGCCGCCGCCATGGATGACTTCGCCGCCGATACCAGCTTCAAGGCGACCGAGCCGCTGACCTTCAGTTGCCTGTTCTCCGATCACCCCAACTACCCCTATAAGGCCGACTGGATGCTGCTGGAGGAGATCACCAACCGCACCAATGTCACACTCGACATGACGATCGTGCCCATGTCCGACTACGAGCAGAAGCGCTCTCTGCTGATCTCCTCCGGCGATGCGCCGCTCATCCTTCCCAAGACGTACCCCGGCCAGGAGTCCGCCTTCGTCTCCTCCGGGGCGGTCCTGGCGGTGTCCGACTACTTCGACCTTATGCCCAACTTCCGCAAGAAGGTTGAAGAATGGCAGCTTGACGAGGAGCTGGACACGCTGCGCCAGGCCGACGGCTCCATCTATGTTCTTCCCGGCCTGCACGAGGAGATCTGGCCCGACTACACCTTCGAAATCCGCAAGGATCTCCTCGACGAACAGGGACTGGAGCTGCCCACCACGTGGGAGGAACTGCAGGACGTGATTTCTAAGGTGCAGGAGCGCCACCCGGACATGAAGGGCATCTCCGATCGTTTCGAGGGGCTCAGCATGCTCAACCTTGCAGCGGTCTCCTACGGCACCCAGTCCGGCGGTTCCTGGGGCATGACCACCATGGCCGAGTGGGACGAGGACTCGCAGTCGTTCATCTTCTGCGGCACCTCCGACAACTACAAGGCCATGGTCACCATGCTGCGCGGCATGGTCGACGCCGGCGTACTCGACCCGGACTCCTTCACCCAGGACGAGGACACGGCCGTCAACACCTTCACCACCGGCAAGTCGATCGCCATCGGAACCAACTCCCAGTACGACGTCACCTACGAGACGACGATGAAGGAGACCCTCGGAGAGGGCAACTTCGAGGTCGTCAAGATTCTCCAGCCGGCCGGCCCCGCCGGCGCGCTGATCGGTGGCACCCGCCTGGAGAACGGCATCATGATCTCCTCCAAGGCCGCCGACGACCCGAACTTCGTGGCCATGATGCAGTTCATCGACTGGCTGTGGTACTCCGACGAGGGCGAAGAATTCGCCAAGTGGGGTGTGGAAGGGGTTACCTACAACAAGGACGCAGATGGCACCCGCACGCTGGTCGATGACATCAACTACAACGGTCTGAACCCGGCCGGCGACAAAGACCTGCGCGTCGAGTACGGCTTCTCCGGAGGCGTCTTCGCCTACGGCGGCACCACTGAACTGCTGCACTCAATGATGCTGGACAAGGAACTTGCCTGGCAGGAGGAGATGGCAGCCACGCACACGCAGAGGCCCATCGATCCGCCGGCTCCGTTGGATGAGACCCAGCGCGAGCAGGCAACGCTCCTGATCACTCCGTTGCAGGACTACGTCATGCAGGAGACGCTGAAGTTCATCACAGGAAGGCGCGACCTGGCCGAGTGGGACACCTACGTCACCGAATGTGAGGCCAAGGGCGTGACCTCCTACATGGACATCCTCAACGCGGCGCGCGCCACCTACGTGGAGAACAATGGCTGACCGTCACCCGGGTGCGGGCACCCCATCGCGGGGCGCCCGCACCCGCCCATCGTCGGGACTCGTCGCGACCGGGGAAGGTTCCGATGTCCCGGACGATCCCTTCGACTCCCCACTGGTGCGGATCAGTTCGGTGGTCTACCAGGCGGCCGCCCTCGGCGTGGGCTCGCTGCCGCTCGCAATTCCGGCGGCGGTAGGCATGCTCACGCTCGATGGGAGTTCTGTCTGGTCGCTGCTGGTTCTAGTACTGACCTGGGTGCTGGCGCTAACCGCCCTGCCGGCAGTCGTTTACGCCGTCACCCGATCGGGGTGGACCTACGATCCCTCCGCCCGGCGCCGCATCGCCGCACTGTGGCGCGGATGGGCCGGGTCGATCGCCCAGTTCGGCCCGTTGGCGGCGCTCGCCGTCGTATTGGCGGTGGGACTGGCGGGATCCGCCGCCGGGGTGGGAGGCGGACTACGTGTGGCCGTCCTCATCGTGCTTGCGTCCGCCGGGCTGGGCGTTGGACGCGCGGGCACAATCATCGCTCTGTTCAATTTCAAGATGTCCGACGTGCTCGTGCTAACGGCCGTCATGACTGTGCGCGACGCCGCCGGGACACTCCTACTCGCGGGCATCGGTGCTGCGGGTCTGCTCATTGCCTTGCACGTTCCGGCACTCCTGATGCTCGCCTGGGTGCCGTTGTGCGCGCTGGCGGCTCCCGCCACGAGTGGACAGAGGCGCATTCTCACTGAGCAATTCACCCGGGCTTCCGTCACTACGTCCGTTCCATAGGAGGCATTAATGCAGTTTCCCGAGCACATCCTGCATGGAGGTGACTACAACCCGGAGCAGTGGGACGATGCCACCATTGATGCCGACCTGACTGCCCTGGAGGCAGCCGGAATCAACACACTCACGCTCAACGTATTCGGATGGGCAGACCTGCAACCGGCCCCTGACACCTTCGCCTTCGACCGCCTCGACGTCTTACTGGACCGTGTCCATGCCCGCGGCTTCGGCGTTATCCTGGCCACCCCGACTGCGGCGATCCCGCCCTGGCTAGCAACTGAGAAGCCGAGCACAATGCGTGTGGACTTCGAAGGGCGGCGACACGGCTTCGGTCAGCGGCACCATTTCTGCCCCACCTCGCCGGTTTTCCGAGAACAGGCGCAACAAATCGCCGGTCTGCTCGCGCATCGCTACCATGGCCACCCCGCTCTACTCGCGTGGCATATTGGCAACGAATACGGCGGTGCCTGCTACTGCGAGAACTGCGTTGCCGAATTCCGCCGTTGGCTGTTGCGGAGGCACGGTGGGCTCGGCAACCTCAACCACGACTGGTGCACGCAGATCTGGTCCCACCGTTTCACACACGCAGACCAGATTCCCGCACCGAACGCGCTCACAGAGCACTGGGGCGGCCCCTACCGCAGTGGTTTTCCAATCATCACGCTCGAGTACAAGCGCTTCATGACCGAGCAGTTCGCCGCCTGCCTGGAGGGGGAAATCGAGCAGATTCGCCATTTCGACGCCGTCCACCCGGTCACTACCAATCTAATGGGCGCGTACGAGCATCTGGATTACTTCCGGTTCGCCAGCGGCCTTGACGTTGTGGCCTGGGACAACTACCCGCGTGCCATCCGCGCCTGGCCGGAGATGGCTTTCAACCACTCCCTGATGCGCGCGGTAGGACGTGGTAGGCCCATGTGGCTGATGGAGCAGGCGCCGGTGGCCACGACGTGCCGGGACGTCAACCCCACCCGTGCGCCGGGTGTGCTGCGTCGCTGGAGCCTACAAGCGCTCGCTCAAGGGGCTGATACAGTGCTCCACTTCCAGATGCGCTCCGCACCGGCCGGATCGGAAATGTGGTTCGGTGGCGTCCTGGACCACCGCGGTCGCACCGACACGCGTACCTACCGGGAGACGGCGAGACTCGGCCGAGAGCTGTTCCAACTCGACGACCTCGTCGGCAGTCGGGTAGAAGCCCAGGCGGCGGTCCTTATGGATTGGGACTCCTGGTGGTACAGCCGGCTCGTCGATGGGTTTTCCGACCACTGGGACCTTGTCGATCAGGCCCGGCAGTGGCACGAGGCACTTGCACGTCACCTCGGAGGTGTGGACGTCACCGACGGCCGCAGCGACCTGTCCCGGTACCGGATCGTTGTCGCGCCCAGCCTCTATATGGCTCACAACGACGTTATCGACGCCCTGCGCCGGTACGTGGCAGATGGCGGCATACTGCTGACCGGCCCGATGTCCTTTGCCGCCGATGCCACCGGCCGTGTGTTGGTGGACGACCGGGTGGACGAACTGCTCGGCTGTCAGGTCGAGGAACGCGACGCTCAGGAGCCCGGATTCGGCGTTGAACTGACTCTTCCTGACGGGACCACCGATACCGCCCACCATCTCTTCGAGATCTTGCGTCCCACCGGCGGGCAGACTGCAGGGCATTGGCGGTCCAGTTGGTTCGCAGGCGGCTCCGCCATAATTCGCAACGCCTTCGGTCGCGGCACCGTCATACGCCTCGGCGCGCTGCTGAGCCAGGCCGGACGCCGACGCCTGATAGCCTCCCTTATCGGCCCGGCCCCCGGGCACCCTCTGGTCGGCGAACTGGAACACGTCAGCCGCACCTGTTCCCGTGGCACCTTCGACATCCTGCTCAACCACGATCAGACGCCCCTGGCCTGGACACCGCCCGTGCAGGGCGTTGACCTGCTCACTGGCAGGGAGTCCCCGGCAGGGGAATCGCTGACCATCCCGGCCGGAGACGTGATCGTGCTTCGTCGCACTTGACCGCACGCCTTCGCCACCCCGTCGCTCAATTCGAGGAGCCCCGCATGCCCGCCCGACCTTTCACCACCAGCTCATCCATGTGGCTCGAGCCGGCTACAAAGCCGTGGCTTAACGCCTACACCCCCCGCCCCATAGGCGGAGACGAGCTGATCGAGCGAGCCGCCGATGACTGGCGACGGCTCGCCGCTAGTGCTCCGCCTGCTCGGGGCATAGGTGAGTTGTTGATTACCACCCTCGAGTACGCTTCAGTTCTGCCGCCCACGCTGTACGGAGCCGCCTGCGCTGTGGCGGCGCCCCCTGCACCCGAGGGGTACGTCGTCACTCGCGGCAACGCAGGGGATCTAGCTGTCGTTGGGGCCGACGCTGCCGGCGCTCTGTACGGCACATTACGGTTGCTCGTCCTGGGGCCCGAAGCCCTGTTGGGAGGGAAGAAGACCGTCGTCAGCAGCCCGGATCTGTCCCTGCGCATGCTGGACCATTGGGACAACCTCGTGCCCCACCCGGTCATGGGGACCATTGAGCGCGGGTATGCGGGGGACTCGGTATTCTTCGAAAACGGAGACCTGGTCCCCGATACGGATCGCATCGACGACTACGGGTTGCTGCTGGCATCCATTGGCATCAACGCCGTATGCCTGAACAACGTAAATGTCCACGCTACCGAGGCGACGCTGGTCGGAGAGCGCCTCGATCTGGTGCGGGCTATCGCCGACATTTTGAGACGTCACAACATCACCACCTTCGTTTCCGTCGACTTCGCCGCGCCCATGACCCTGGGAGGGCTGGCGACTTGCGATCCGCTTGACGAGTCCGTGGAGCGTTGGTGGCGTGAAACTACTGATCGTGTGTACAGCGTTGTGCCCGACCTAGGCGGTTACGTGGTCAAAGCCGACTCGGAGGGGCGTCCCGGCCCCTTCGACTACGGGCGGGACCATGCCGACGGCGCTAACCTGCTGGCCGCTGCACTCGCACCGCACGGCGGACTGGTCATGTGGCGGTGCTTCGTTTACAACCACCGTCAGGACTGGCGCGATCGGACCCTGGACCGTGCCCGCGCCGCCTATGACCACTTCATGCCCCTGGACGGGCGTTTCGCCGACAACGTCCTACTCCAGATCAAGCACGGTCCCCTCGACTTTCAAGTGCGTGAACCAGTCTCCCCACTGTTGCTCGGTCTGCGCGAGACTCGCGTGGCCCTCGAACTGCAGATCGCCCAGGAGTACACCGGGCATGCCTGGGATACCTACTTTCTGCCCACCGCTTGGCGGGAAGTGCTGGAACTCGATGTCGCTGGAGATGGTGGTGCGGATCTGGGCCGGGATCTGGTGGATCGCCGAGGCTCGGCGATCGTCGCTGTTGCCGGGGTGGGCCGGGACTGGAACTGGACCGGAAACACCTTCTCGCAGGCCAATCTGTATGGATACGGACGGTTGGCGTGGGACTTGCATGAAGGCACGCAGACCATCGCTCAGGAGTGGGCCATCGCTTCCTTCACTGGTGACGCCGACCTGCATGAGGCATTGACCCGCATTCTGCTGCGCTCCCGTGAGGCCTACGAGAACTACACTGCGCCGCTCGGCGTCGGATTCATGGTGACTCCGGGTGGACATTATGGCCCCAACATCGACGGATACGAGTATTCCCCCTGGGGCACCTATCACTTCGCCGACCGGGACGGCGTAGGTGTGGATCGCACGCCCACAGGATCGGGGTACACCGAGCAGTACCCGCCGGCGCTCGCAGCTCGGTATCGGTCGTTGGAGGACTGCCCGGAACGTTTACTGCTCTTCTTCCACCATCTGCGCTATGACCAGGTGCTGCCTCAATCCGGGGTGACACTGATCCAGCGGATCTACGACACTCACTTCGAAGGGGTTGAGCAGGTGCGCGCCATGCGGCGAGACTGGGAGACGGTGCGTGAGCAGGTGCCGGAAGGCACCCGCACCGATGTCGACCGCCGCTGGCAGGCTCAGGAACACAATGCCATCGAATGGCGCGATCAGGTATGCACGTACTTCTTGCGTCACTCCGGCATTGCCGACGCTGCCGGCCGTACCGTCTACCCGTAACCGACTCGGCACTCGTTCGCGCGTACCCCATCGCACCCCTCGGAGCGGCCCGCATGAAGAGGATCAGTGGCGAAACGCAACGAAACCGTTGATGTCGCATTTCGGTATGTGTAGTGTCGCGACCGCGGGCCAGCGTCGGCCGGCATCCCCTAGCCATCCTCATCACTTGGACCTGCCGCTACGAGCGCTCCCATGTAGGACCGTACCGCCGCATGGGGCTCATCGTCGCGCCGTCGCGGTAGGCGTCCGGGCCGGTGGGACAACAGCAAAGGCAAGCGCATGCGCACAGCAAAACCCCGGCGTGCCCGCCGGAACCGTCTGCTTGGGGCGATTGCCGCGGCCGCCGTCGCGACCGCGGGATTGACGGCGGGGGCGGCCGCGGTCGAAACACCGACAGAGCCCCAGCCCTACGCAGTCAGCTACTCCAACTTCGAGTCCAGTCAGCCGGACATGCCGTGGGGCCCACGCGGCGAGGGTGTCACCGCCGTCACCACCAACGAGGTGCGGCGTAGCCCCTGGAACAGCCTGTACGTCACCGGTCGTACCCAGGCCTGGCACGGAGTGGAGATATCCATCGGCGACTACATGGAGGCGGGGCAGGCCTATGACGTCACGGCCTGGGTGCGCCTACCGGACGGGGCTGCCCCCACCCGTGCCAAGCTGACCGCCGCCCAGAGTGACGGGCAGTACCTCGAGATCACCTCACCTACCGAGGTCGGCCAGGAATGGGTGGAACTCACCGGAAGTTACTCGCCCCCCAAGGGCATCGACGGGACCGTCTACATCGAGCTGGAAGACCCCACGGCGTCCTTCTATGTGGACGATGCCGCCATCACCGCCTACGCCTGCGGGCGGGGTCCGGTTGATGACTCGACGCCCCTGACCGAGGCCTTGCCCTACCCGGTGGGTGTGGCGGTTACCGCCAACACCCTGCAGGGCGACTCTCTGGAACTGGTCGACCGGCACTTCAATCAGGTCACCCCGGAGAACTTCATGAAGCCGGAGGCCTGGTACAACGCCGACCACAGCTTCGTCACCGAGAACGCCGAGGCCGATGCGGTCATGGACTGGGCACAGGCCAACAACGGCCGGGTGTACGGACACGTGCTCGTATGGCACTCCCAGACCCCGGATTGGCTGTTCCAGCACGAGGACGGCACCTTCCTGTCGGGTGACTCCGAGGCCGATCGTGCCGAACTGCGAGAGCGGATGCGCACCCACATCAACAACGTGGCCAAATACCTGTCTGACAAGTACGGGCTGTTCGGCTCGGACACCAACCCGCTGGTGGCCTTCGACGTCGTCAACGAGGTCATTGCGGACAGCCCCTCTCCCGAGACCGATGGGCTGCGTGACTCCTACTGGTACCAGATCCTGGGCGAGGAGTTCATCGACGACGCCTTCATTTACGCCAACGAGGCCTTCAACACCACCTACGCCGCTCCCGGCGCCGACCACCCGGTGACGCTGTTCATCAACGAGTACAACACGCAGTACGGCACCGACGCCTCCTCCAAGACCGGGCGTTACCACGCCCTCATCGAGCGGCTGGTGGCGCGCGGCGTCCCGATCGACGGCGTCGGGCACCAGTTCCACGCCTGGCTCGACGACGACGTTGAGGGCTTCGGGGCGGCCATGAGCGCCTTCGACGACCTGCCGCTGGTGCAGGCGGTTACCGAGCTGGACGTGCCCACCCGCACCGGCACGCCCGTAGACACTCAGACACTGTTGGACCAGGGCCGCTTCTACCAGAGACTGTTCGAGATGTTCGCAGAGCAGGACGCCAAGCAGGATCTGTTCTCGGTGACGCTGTGGGGCCTGGTTGACTCCGGATCGTGGCGGTTCTATTCGGGTGACCCCTTGCTGTTCGACCCGTACTACCGCGGCAAGTGGGCTTATGCCGCCGCCGTCGGCCAGGACATCCCGGCGACGCCGCAGGAGTGCAGCGTCCCGGAGCCGACGCAGGACCCGACGCCTCCCTCCGGGCCCTCGGTCACCGCTACAGCGTCGGCGGCTTCGGCTGTGCCCAGCGCGAGCGGTCCGCCCGTGCCCTCGGGGGCAGCGAGTGCTACGCCGATAGTTGGATCAGTGCCCTCGCCGGGTGGCGGTGGTAGTCCCCTGGCGCGCACCGGTGCCGAGGTACTGGCCCTTCCGGTAGCGGTCCTGCTCCTGGGAGCAGGCACGTTGATGCTGCGGGCACGACGTCGGGTCGCCTGAGACTCCCGTAGCCGGGGCGGTACGACCCGGCTACGGGATGCGCCGGTCGGGGGACGCTACCCGCCGGCGCCGCGGGAGGGCACGATGGAATGCCGTCGTGCCCTCCCGTCGTGCTTCGGTTGGAGCGCCGCGCTCGCGTCGATAACCCCCAAAGTCCGCAAGGGCAAGGGAATAGCCCGGCAGGTGAGCGGTGTTCTAATCGCTCGCTCAGCTGATCCGGGCCCTTGGTGTCCTTGTGGATGCCCTCGGCGGGTGGTTCAACCGGGTCGCTTGCGTCGGGAGTCATCCGGTCACCGCCGGGTGGCTCCCCTCTGTTGTGCCCGTCGGTGCGTCTTCCTGATAAGCCGAACAGGTGCGCAGGGGAGGTGCGGTTGAGTCGCGTACTACGAGGGTGGTGGCCAGTTCGATGGGGGACAGGGCGCGGGAGCCGCGTGAGGTGGCCAGGCGGATGACGGTGCGCATAGCTTCGGCGCCGATGTCGACCAGAGGCTGGTGAACGGTGGTGAGCCTGGGGGAGCAGACCGTGGCGGTTAAAGTGTCGTCGAATCCCACCACCGACAGGTCCTCGGGTACGCGCAGATTGCGGCGCCGGGCTGCCTCGATGACGCCGACCGCAGCGGCGTCGCAGCCGGCGATGACGGCGGTGGGCGGCGCCTGGAGGTCCAGCAGGTCCCCGCCGTGGATCAGGCCGGAGTCGTAGTCGAAGCGTCCGGCGCGCACCAGTGCGGGGTCGTGGGCGATGCCTGCGGTGGCCAGGGCGCTGCGGTATCCGGCTACCCGCTCGTTGGCGGGTATGGATTCCGACGGGCCGGTGACGATGCCAATGCGGCGGTGGCCCAGTTCGAGCAGGTGCGTTACGGCCTGCTGCCCGCCGCGTTGGTTGGTGGCACCGATCGACGAGACGCCCCCGGGCACCGCACTGGCTGGGTCGACGGCAACCAGGGGAACGCTCAACTCACCGGCGGAGGCGACCATTGTCGCGGTGACGCCCGTGGTGACCAGCACGACCCCGTAAGAGGAGGGCAGCACCTCAAGCACACTGCGTTCCCACACCTCCCGGTGCGCCTGATCCAACTGGTCCATCGACGAACCGATGTGCCGGACCCGCAGCCAGACGCCATCGAGTTCCGCCTCCTCCAGCAGTCCTCGCAGCACATAGGCGGCGTACTGAGTGTCCACGGTGTCGAATACCGCCGTCACCGGGCGCGCAGTTGGATCTGCGGCGGCACCGGGCAGCGTGGTAACCGGGGTGCGATAGCCGAGCTCACGCGCGGCGGCGAGTACGGCCGTCCGGGTCGGGGCGGAGATGACCGGGTCCGCCCGCAGCGCCTTCGAGACGGTGGCCACGGAGACTCCCGCACGGGCGGCTACGGCGGCCTGTGTAGGACCGGAGGAACGCGGTCGGGGCATGTGAACCTCTCAGGATCGGGGCAATAAGTTTCGTTTATTTTCGCACAATGGGTCACCATTTCCGACGTGTGTTACAAGATCGTGATCAAATGTACGGTTGTTTGGTGCGACGCAGCGCTGTAGTATCAGTTCGTCGGCGAAACAAACGAAAACATTTTCGCTATGTGGACGACGGTGTTCACCGATGCTTGCTCATTTCCCGCGGTGCGGCGGCGTGGCCGCACCGGCTCAGCATGAGAGGAACAACCATGTACCAGCTGAAGATCTCGCGGCGGCAGATGACCGGCGGCATGCTCGCGGCGGGTGCAGCCGGGCTCCTCGCCGCCTGTGGCAACCGCCCCGGCTCCACTGCCTCTGCCGGAAACGGCGCCACCGCCTGGGTCCTGACCGGGGGCCCGGAACAGACCTTCCGGGAGTCCTTCGAGCGCTGGAACGCTGCCCACACCGGTCAGCAGATCGCCACCGAGTGGTTCGCCAACGACGCATACAAGGAGAAGATCCGCACCGCCGTCGGTGCCGGCAACGCACCGACTCTGCTGTACAACTGGGCCGGCGGCACTCTGGCCGACTACGTCGCCAACGAGCAGGTGGTCGACCTGACCGAAACCACTGCCGCGGCACAGGAGCGCATCGTCCCCTCGCTGCTGGACCCCGGCAAGATCGACGGCAAGGTCTACGCCCTGCCCAACAACAACGCCCAGCCGGTCATGCTCTACTACTCCAAGCCCGCCTTCGAGGCCATCGGCGCGCAGCCGCCGACCACCTGGGACGAACTGCTGGAACTCGTCCCCGAGTTCACCGCCGCCGGATACATCCCCTTCGCCGAGGCCGGCTCCTCCCAGTGGCCCTACCTGATGTGGATCGAATACCTGACCGACCGCATCGGGGGCCCCGAGCCCTTCGCCAGGATCGTCGCCGGGGAGTCGGACGCCTGGTCGGACCCGGCCATTACCGGGGCGCTGGAGAAGATCCAGGAATTGGTCAGGGCCGGCGGTTTCGGAAACTCCTACGGCTCGGTCGACGCCGACTCCGGTGCCGACATCGCCCTCATCCACACCGGCAAGGCGGCCATGATCCTCCAGGGCTCCTGGGTGTATGCAAACTTCCTCACGGATGCCCCGGACTTCATGAGTGACGGCAACCTCGGCTACATGGACTTCCCCTCGGTGGCTGGTGGTACCGGCGACCTGTCCAACATCGTGGGCAACCCCGCCAACTACTGGTCGGTGGCCTCCAATGGCTCCCAGGAGGCTCAGCAGATCGCCATCGACTACCTCAATGAGGAGCTCTACAACGAGGCCTACATAGAAGCGCTCGTGACAGGAGGCACCATTCCGGCCGCGCTGGACGCCGACGACGCCATTGCCGCCTCCGAGCACGCCGAGTACCTCGCCTACGGCTATGACATGGTGAAGAATGCCGGGAGCTTCACCCAGTCGTGGGATCAGGCGCTGTCCTCGGCCGCGGCGCAGGAACTGCTCACCAACCTCTCCCAAATCTTCTTGTTGCAGCTAGAGCCCGAGCAGTTCGTCGCCAATATGAATGCGACCCTGTGAGGGCATTCCGAGCCGCACACATGCCTAGCAGGATCGATCATGACTAATCCTATTGCCCGTCGTCGGGCGGTCGGCCGCGTCCGCGGATCGGGCGGACGCGGCGTAGCCGGGGGTCCCTCGGCCTGGTATGCCGCTCCGGCGCTCGTCTTCTTCGGCTGCTTCGCCTTGGTTCCGCTCATCGGCGTATTCGTGCTGTCCTTCATGAACTGGGACGGCCTGGGGTCGTTATCCTTCGCCGGCACGAGCAACTGGAGCCGAATGCTCGGCAATGCCACCACGCAGCACGCGATCGTCCTGACCCTGATCATGACGGTCATGTGCTGGGTCATCCAGACCCCGATCAGCCTGCTGCTGGGCGTATTCATGGCCGGACAGCAGCGCTACCGCGGCGTGCTCTCGGTGCTTTACTTCCTGCCGCTGCTGTTCAGTGCCACCGCGGTGGGCATCGCCTTCACCGCGCTGTTGGACCCCAACTTCGGCATGTCGCGGGCATTCGGGCTCGACTTCCTGTCCCGGGACTTCCTGGGGAATCCGAGCCTGGCGCTGCCGACGATCATGGCGGTCATCGCCTGGTGCTTCGTCCCCTTCCATTCCCTGCTCTACCAGGGCGCTGCGCGCCAGATCCCGGCCAGTATTTACGAGGCGGCAATGATTGACGGGGCCAATAGGGTGCAGAACTTCTTCTACATCACTCTGCCGCAACTGCGAAACACGATCATCACGTCCTCCACCCTGATGATCACCGGCTCACTGACCTACTTCGACCTGATCTTCGTGATGACGGCCGGCGGGCCGGGCAATGCCACGCGTGTGCTGCCCCTTGACATGTACCTGACCGGTTTCCGCTCATACAACATGGGCGGGGCCAGCGTCATCGGCGTCATTCTGGTCGTCGTCGGACTGCTCATCGCCTGGCTCCTTAACAACGTCTCCGGCAGCTCGAGAATGGAGAGCGACATGGAAGGAGCCCTGTGATGAAACTCTTCCGCGGAGGGACGCGGCCGAACCTGATCGGCGGGCTGTTCGGCTGGATCTGGCTGGCGATCGCCGTCGTCCCGATCTACTACATCATCGTCACCAGTCTGCGCTCGCAGGCCGACTACTACGTCGAGAACCCGCTCTCCCTGCCTTCCAACCCGACGCTGGACGCATATATCCAGGTCTTCGCGAACGATTTCTGGACCTACTTCCTCAACTCCGTCATCGTGACCGTGGCGACCGTCGCCGCAATCCTCGTTGTCTCCTTCATGGCCGCCTATGTGATCGTGCGCAGCCGCACAGCCTTCTCCAACCGGATCTTCTCCCTGTTCCTGCTGGGCATTGCGATTCCGATCCAGGCCACGATCGTGCCGGTCTACTACCTGATCGTGCAGCTCGGCCTATATGACACCCTGTGGGCACTGATACTGCCCTCGGTCGCCTTCGCCATCCCCATCTCGGTGCTCATCCTGACCAACTTCCTGCGGGACGTGCCCCGGGAACTGTTCGAGTCAATGAAGGTCGACGGCGCGACCGACTGGCAGATGCTCTGGCGCCTTGCCGCACCCATGTGTCGACCCGCGCTGGTAACCGTGGCCATCTACGACGCCCTCAACGTGTGGAACGGGTTCCTGTTCCCCCTCGTGCTCACGCAGAGCGCCAACAAACGCGTTCTGCCGCTGTCACTGTGGAACTTCCAGGGGGCCTTCTCCTCCAATACACCCGCCATCCTCGCCGCCGTCGTGCTCTCGGCCCTGCCGCTGATCGTCGCCTACGCCTTCGGACGTCGGCAGATGGTGGCCGGACTGACCGCCGGCGTCGGCAAGTAACCGCCTCCCGAACCAACCGCTTTATCCGAGCCTGAAAGAGGAACCAACATGTCAGATAGCTCCGAGCCATTCGCCCTACCGCAGACCATGCGCGCATCCGTCCTTAAGGAGGCGGGCGTCATCGTATTGGAGGAGCGTCCCGTACCCGTCCCAGACCCGGACCAGGTTCTGGTCCGCATCGAGTCCGTGGGTGTATGCGGCTCGGACGTTCACTACTACCAACACGGACGCATCGGAGACTTCGTCGTCCGTGAGCCCATGATCCTCGGTCACGAGTCCGCCGGCACTATTGTCGCCGTGGGCGCCGACGTCGATCCCGGCCGGGTGGGGCAGCGGGTGTCCATCGAGCCGCAGCGCTGCTGCCGGGTATGCAAGTACTGCAAGCGTGGGGAGTACAACCTTTGTCCCCATATCGAGTTCTACGCCACCCCGCCGATCGACGGCAGTTTCGCCGAGTACGCCCTCATCCAGGACGATTTCGCCTACGCCATCCCGGATGACATGTCCTTCGACGCCGCCGCGCTGCTCGAACCGCTTAGCGTCGGCATCGCCGCGGTGCGCAAGGCCCGCATCGGCGTGGGCGACAGTGTCCTCATTGCGGGCGCCGGCCCCATTGGGGCCATCGTCGCCCAGGTTGCCCGCGCCTACGGAGCCGGCACCGTCGTCGTCACCGACCCAGTGGAACAGCGTCGCCGCATGGTCCTGGAGTTGGGGGCCACCGAGGTCCACGCGCCCGGGGAAGCCGCACTCGACGGACGCGCCTTTACTGCCTTCTTCGACGCCACTGGCGTGACCGCCGCCGTCGTCGATGGCATAAAGCGAGTCGAACCTGGCGGCTCTGCGATCATCATCGGCATGGGGGACGACGACATGCTCCTGCCGGTCTCCTACATCACTAGCCACGAAGTCAACGTCACCGGCATCTTCCGCTACAACAACACCTGGCCCACCGCGATCGAGCTGGTCTCCTCCGGAAGGGTCGATCTCGACGCCCTGGCCACCGACCACTACGGCCTCGCCGACGCCGAGACCCCACTGCGGGACAAGCCCGCGCCCACGACGCTGAAGAGCATGGTCCATCCGCAGCGCTGACGCACGCTGCCGCCCACAACCGCAGAAACGAGCACAACATGTCCACCGTTTTCCACGTATCCCCGTCGGGCTCCGATGCAGGCCCCGGCGACGTCGCCGCCCCCTTCCGCACCATCAACCGGGCCGCCCGCGCCGCCATGCCAGGCGACACCGTCCTCATCCACGAAGGCACCTACCGCGAGTGGGTGCGCCCGCCGCGCACTGGCCGCGACGAGGAGCGCCGCATCATCTTCGCCGCCGCCCCCGGTGAGCACCCGGTGATCAAGGGCTCCGAAGTTGTTACCGGCTGGGAGCGCGAGGGTGACGGCGTCTGGCGGGTGGAACTGCCGGGCACCATGTTCGGCGACTTCAACCCCTTCGCCGAACCGATCGAGGGCGACTGGATCGTCTACGCCTCCCGGCAGGCCCCGCGCAAGCATCTGGGCGAGGTGTACCTGGACGGGCGCAGCCTGTACGAGGTGACCAGTCGGGCAGAGGTGGACGCTCCGCCCCGCCGCACGCAGGATGTGGATCAGTGGACCTGCACCCCGGAAGCCGTGCGCGACCCCGACTGGACTCAGCGCGTCTGGTACGCGGAGGTGGGGGAGCGGGCCACCACGGTGTGGGCGAACTTCGGGTCGGCGGATCCCAATGAGGCGCTGGTGGAGGTCAACGTGCGCCGCAGCGTGTTCTACCCGGAGGTGCACCACATCAACTACATCACCGTGCGCGGCTTGGAACTCGCCCAGGCTGCGACCCCCTGGGCGCCGCCGACGGCGGATCAACCGGGACTGATCGGCCCCAACTGGGCCAAGGGGTGGGTGATCGAGGACTGCGACATCCACGACGCCAAGTGCTCCGCAGTTTCCCTGGGCAAGGAGAACTCCTCCGGGGCCAACTGGGCCGCTGAGCGTCTGGATAAACCCGGCTACCAGTATCAGCTGGAGGCGGTCTTCTCTGCTCGCCGGGTGGGTTGGTCCAAGGAGCTGATCGGCTCGCACGTGGTGCGCCGCAACCACATTCACGACTGCGGGCAGACCGGCATTGTCGGCCACCTGGGATGCGTGTTCTCCGTGATCGAGGACAATCACATCCACGACATCGCCACCAAGCGTGAGTTCTACGGCTATGAGATCGCCGGCATCAAACTGCACGCCGCCATCGACACGGTGCTACGCCACAACCTGATCGAGGATTGCACTCTGGGGACCTGGCTGGACTGGGAGGCGCAGGGCACGCGCGTGACGCGGAACGTGTACCGCCGTAACACCCGCGACCTGTTCATCGAGGTCAGTCACGGGCCCTACCTGGTGGATCACAACGTGTTCGCCTCGCCGGTCTCGCTGGAGGGCCATTCCCAGGGCGGTGCCTATGTTAATAACCTGCTGCTGGGCGTGGTCGCCAACCAGCCCATCATTGAGCGGCCCACGCCTTACCATCTGCCGCACTCCACGCAGGTGGCAGGGTACGCGGCCATCCGCGGCGGCGATGACCGTTACATCGCCAACCTGTTCCTGTCCACCGTAGGGGAGGCCGCCTTCGTCAACCCGCCCGCTCACCGGAAGATCAGCGATGGCACCTCCCTGTTAGATGCGCATCCCCATGGTGCGGAGGCCTACCTGGCACAGGTGAACGATCCCTCCAAGGGTGACCATGAGCGCTTCGAGGGCGTGGAACTGCCCGTGTACGTGCGCGACAACGCCTACGGCAAGGGGGCTCCCGCCTATGTGCGTGAGACGCGGCCGGTCCACCTCGGAGAGGTGAATGTCGCGATCGAGGACGCCGACGGTGGTGGCGTAGAGCTGGTGATTGAACTGCCGGAGGCCTTTGCTACGGCAGCCTCGACGACGATCGCCGGACGGGACTTGGGGCGCGCCTGGTATCCGGATGCCGCTTGGGAGAACCCGGACGGCAGCGAGGCCTGGGCCGACGTCGACCTGGTAGGCGGCGTCAAGGACCACGACGCCGCCTACCCGGCCGGGCCGCTGGCCGGTCTGAGGCCGGGGGTGAATCGCGTGCGGATCCGGTGATTCAGGCGTGGCTCAGCCCGCTGCCGCTCCGGACGAGAGCGGCAGCGGGCTGAGCGCTCGCGAGTCAGCCATCGTACTTACTCCCGGATCGGTGACCATGCATGTAGCCGTTGCCGAAGTCGTCGGTGATATCTTTGAACACGTAGTCGCCGATACCGGTTTGGACCATGTCGACCCACGCGTCCACTTCGTCCGCGGCCATGGTGGGGTCGTCGGCTTTTGATAGGTCGATGGTGTGGGTGCCGTCGGGTCTGGTGACGATCCAGGTGTAGGTCTTACTGCTGTCCCCGGTGATGGTGTAGTCCTCGGGGTCCAGCAGGTCGGCGTTCGCGGCGTCCTGGATGGCCATGGCGGATAGTTGGTTTTCGTCGTTGGTGTGTCCGGTGATGAAGGCGTGATTGTAGGTGTT